>CAXTKN010000332.1:0-2012 GCA_964244805.1 uncultured Aestuariivirga sp. | reverse complement strand
ATGTCGCGCTCGTCAATATAAAAAGAATCGGTAATCCGGATCATTTTCACTTTAAAGCGCCTTGGGGTTGACGGCGCAAGGCTTCCCCGTTTAGAGAGTGCGCCAGCAAACCTGTTTTTTTACAAGTTTGGCCCTTGTGGTGGAATGGTAGACGCGGCGGACTCAAAATCCGCTTCCGAGAGGAGTGGGGGTTCAAGTCCCTCCAAGGGCACCAAATCTTAAATTATGGTCGTAAAATGGCATTAATCTGCGGCGCATTCGCTGTTGATTGCTCATGCCGTTTGGATTAGTTCAATAGGTGCGCTTGCTTGGAGTAATGGTCGTTTGAGTTTCTTATTGCGGATGCTTCTGGTGTGGGTGGTTGGCATTTCTGCCATCGCTTCTGCTTGGGCAGAAGACAAAACCGTCAGCAACACCGGCCCTTCGCTTTTGTTTGACGCCTTTACCGGTGAAGTAATCAGCCAAGAACGCGCAGGCGAACCGTGGTACCCCGCTTCGCTCACGAAATTAATGACAGGCTATGTCGTCTTTCGCAAAATTCGCTCAGGCGTTTTAAGGCTTGACCAAAAGATTCCAATCTCGGCTTTGGCCCACTCCCAACCCGCCAGCCACACTGGTCTGCCGACAGGAACTATGGTGACTGTTGATTTGGCCTTGCAGGCCATGTTGGTCTATTCCGCAAATGACATGGCCTATGTGCTGGCTGAGGGCACCAGTGGCACGGTTAAGAACTTTGCCAAAGAAATGAACGACGTCGCCAAGGATATGGGGTTGGCCGCAACCCACTTTGAAAACCCGAACGGTCTTTTTGATCCGCGCCAAATCACCAGCGCGCGCGACATTGGCATTATCGCAGCTTTAATCATAAATCAATTTCCTGAATATTCGCATTATTTCGCCCAAGAAGCCGTCGTGGTTGGCAAGCGCCGCCTGCCCAATCACAACAGCCTCATTCGCCTCATGCCCGAAGCCGTTGGCATGAAGACAGGCTTTGTGTGCAATTCGGGTTACAATCTTGTGGGCTCTGCGGTGAAGGGTGGGCGTCAATTAATCTCCGTCGTCCTCGGCGCCCGCAATGGCGGCCAGCGGGCGCAGCTTTCACAGTTTCTTTTGCAGTCTGGTTTCGAGCGCGCCTCTGACGCTCAGCATCCAAAAGTCGCCGAAATCACTGATCAGATTTATGGTGCGATTGTGCCAGCTGATATGACGACGACCGTTTGTAAAAAGAAAGCGCCAGTCACACCTGTCAATGCCAATAACATGGCAGGATGGGCGGTTTCATTTGGAACATATCCTGATGCCATGAAGGCGGATATGGCATTGCGTGGTCGGTTGATCAGTCCCGTTGGGATTGAAGCGGGTGGTATTGGCGGCGTCATCAAAATGCCGAACAAAGCGGGTTACGCAGCGATGTTGTGGAACCTCGAAATGGCGTCGAGCCTTTCGCTATGCAACCTTTATAAACAAGACGGTGCCACATGTGATGTGATGCCTGAAACCCTGATTCAGCAAATAGCTGCAGCGTCGCCCCCTGACGCAAACAACGATCAGCAGGTCACGGATGAAGGCTCTGATGATGATAGCTTAGGCTTTAGGTCCCCTCCGAAAAACTTAAAATCCAAAAAGCCTTAAATGTTGGGCGCCTTTGCCTTACCTCGGAATGGCGGTGGCGCGTTGGTTCTTGCCGCGCTTGTGCTAGATCAAATTAATTTTAGATGTGACCAATCTCACACAAAGCCGTCATCCCCGCGAAGGCGGGGATCCAACTTTCGAAAAGCTGAATTTGGGCAAAGTTGGTTTCCCGCCTTCGCGGGAATGACGATTAATTTTATGCTTTGAAATATTTTGATCAACAGACTTCACTTGAGAATAAGATAACGACTTTATGACCAACCGCACCCCCATCCCCACGGCCATCCTCACCGGATTTTTAGGTGCGGGCAAAACCTCTTTGCTCAACACATTGCTCAAAGACCCGATGATGATCAACACTTGCGTTATTATCAATGAGT
>CAXTKN010000331.1:0-2037 GCA_964244805.1 uncultured Aestuariivirga sp. | reverse complement strand
AGTGTTGCAGGAACTTGCGGTGCGGATTCGCGAAAATACCTGCACGATTGATTTGTGTTGCCGCACGGGTGGCGAAGAATTTGTTCTGGTCTTACCATCGACAAATATGGCAGCGGCGCATGTCATTGCGGAGCGCTTGCGTAAATCAATTGCTTCTAAATTATTTACCGTCGGGCAAACGCCTGCTATCCCCGTTACCGTGTCAATCGGCGTTGCAGCGCTCAACAATGTTGAGGATACGCTCGACAAGCTCTTAAAGCGGGCTGATTCAGCACTTTATGCTGCAAAACGTGAGGGTCGCAACCGGGTTGTGCAAGCTGCGGCTTAATTTAGGGCACACCTGAATTTCTCTATTTTCGCCTTTACAAATGCAAAAACAATGTCCATTTCTTTGAAAGAGGCTCGGTTGCGATAGTTCCGGCTATCTGCGATACTGATGCGATAATATGAAGGTTTTCTGAGGAGTTTTCGAAATGGGTTCGTTTTCGTGGTATCATTGGGTTTTGGTTCTCGTTGTTGTGATGGTTTTGTTCGGCGGCAAGGGCAAAGTGTCGGACTTGATGGGCGATGTGGCCAAAGGCATCAAGAGCTTTAAGAAGGGTCTTGCCGATGATCCGGCTGATGTTGCAGCCACCGCAAAAACTTTGGAACAGCAGGCAGCAGATACAGCCAAACAAGCTGCAGAAAAAGTAAAAAGCTAAGCGCCGCAAACTTTAACGGCAGGGGCGTTGCTTCATGTTTGATTTTGGGCTGAGTTATACGCATATGCTGGTGCTTGGTCTGATCGCCTTTATGGTGATCGGCAAGAACGATATGCCTATCGTGCTTCGTAAATTTGGGCAGTTTATGGCCAAGGTTCGCTCGATGTCCCGCGAGTTTCAGGGCCATGTTGATATTGCCATGAAAGATGCAGGTGTTGCCAGTCTGAAGAATGATTTGCAGGGTTTGAAATCAAATATTGACGGCGCTGTTGCAATGCCCGCCATGCAGGTGGGGCAGACGGCATCGACATCGAGTTACAAGACAGTGGAATTTGAAAAGTTTTTTAGTTCAACTGCAGGTCAAACTAGTGTTGCGGGCAAGCCCGTTGAAACTGATCAGGCCTCTAAAACATGACCAAGCAGGATATTGACGCCAGCGAAGCCCCTCTGATGGACCATCTGAACGAGCTGCGCACGCGGCTGATGTGGTCGACTGCTGGCTTTGTGGTGGCGTTGATCGGATGCTTTTATTTCTCGACTGAAATTTTGCATATTTTAATCAAGCCGTTTCGGTGGGGTACAGGTACAGACATTACCTTGATCTCGATCAAGCTGCTGGGTGTATTCTTTGTGAAATTGAAGATTGCCATGTTTGGCGGATTATTCATCGCGTTTCCACTTATTGCAACACAGATTTATCGGTTCGTGGCACCAGGGCTTTACAAACATGAGCGTGCGGTGCTGGCGCCCTATTTGTTGGCAACACCGATTTGCTTTTTGGCTGGTGCGTCGCTGGTTTATTTTATGCTGCTGCCATTTGCGATCAAGTTCTTCTTCGCCGTTGGCGCTGATGCGGGCATTACGGTTATGCCAGACGTCGAGCCTTATCTTGATTTTGTTATGACGCTGATTTTTGCATTTGGTCTTACATTTCAATTGCCAGTCGTTCTCACACTGCTTGGCCAATTGGGTGTTGTGACTCATGCAATGCTATCTAAAGGCCGTCGCTTTGCCTTGGTTGGGATTGCCGCATTGGCCGCTGTGATCACGCCGCCTGATCCATTTTCGATGATGGCGATGATGGTTCCATTGGGCTTGCTTTATGAAATCGCGGTTTGGTCGGTATGGTTTATTGAAAGGCGCAAAGCCAGGGCTTCGTCTTCAACGGATGTCACACCAACATAATTCCTGTTTGAGCATCCAGCACAAGCCCTCTATAGGGATGTTTTGTGTTTTCAAATCAGGTGACTTTCCATGCACGATATTAAGGCTATTCGCGATAACCCTCAGGCTTTTGATGCTGGGCTGGCCCGGCGGGGGTTAGCGCCGATTTCTG
>CAXTKN010000330.1:0-2067 GCA_964244805.1 uncultured Aestuariivirga sp. | reverse complement strand
ATCCGCATCGGCGTGAATTGGGGTTCGCTTGATCAAGCCATGCTCGCAAGCCTCATGGATGAAAACGCCAAATCCGCAAACCCGATGCCTGCACGTGCTGTGATGCACGAAGCCATTGTTCGCTCTGGAATCGAATCCGCACTCTTTGCCGAAGAGTTAGGACTCGCGCGCGACAAGATCATCATCAGTGCGAAGTGTTCAGAAGTGCAAGACTTAATCGCCGTCTACCGCATGATGGCGGCACGCACCGATCACGCTTTGCATTTAGGCCTCACCGAAGCAGGCATGGGATCAAAAGGCATCGTCGCCTCAACAGCTGCGCTTTCAGTTTTGTTGCAAGAAGGCATTGGCGATACCATCCGCATTTCGCTCACCCCTGAACCCGGTGGTGACCGGACACGCGAAGTAATCGTCGCCCAAGAAATTCTGCAAACCATGGGCCTTCGCGCTTTTGCCCCCATGGTGATCGCATGCCCCGGCTGCGGCCGCACCACATCAACCGTGTTCCAAGAACTGGCCCAAGACATTCAATCATATGTCCGCAACCGTATGCCCGATTGGCGCGAAACTTATCCCGGATTTGAAAATCTTTCACTCGCTGTCATGGGCTGCATCGTCAATGGCCCCGGCGAATCCAAACATGCCGATATTGGCATTTCATTGCCGGGCACCGGCGAGTTACCGGCCGCCCCAATTTATATCGACGGTAAAAAGGTAAAAACTTTGCGCGGCGAAAACATTTCGCAACAGTTCCAAGAAATCGTGGAAGATTATGTCAGCAAGCGCTGGGGCTGAGCCGCCACGCCTTCCCAAGCACGCGACGTTATTTCCGGCGCTCGATCATAAAGTTTGCGGCTTGTTTTAATACGTCAGCGTCTTTTCCATAAAAAGCCAACCAATGCGAGGCCGCATCAACTTTGCGCTTGGCCTCTTCTTTCGCTTCGTGCAGCCCTAAAAAATCGACAAATGTGGCCTTGCCTTTTGACTTGTCTTTTTGTGTCGCCTTGCCAAGCGTTTCGACATTCGCTTCAACGTCCAAAACATCATCGGCAATCTGAAACGCAACACCGATATTTTCCGCATATTTTTGCAGATACAAAATATTGGCTCCAGCTGCCATTGGGCCAGCGATACATGCAAACTCAAAAAGCGCGCCAGTCTTACGGCTTTGCATAAAGGATATGGCGGACAAAGAATCAAAGTTTTTCGTCTCGGCTTCGATGTCCAACATCTGCCCCCCCACCATTCCCTCAGGGCCGGATGCTTTCGCGAGTTGCAATATAATATTAATCGGCGCATTCGCCCGCGCTAAAATCTCAAATGCAAAAGTCAGCAACCCATCACCAGCCAAAATCGCCGTTGCTTCATCAAATTTCTTATGAGTGGTGGGCTGCCCGCGCCGCAAATCATCGTTATCCATAGCTGGCAGATCATCATGCACCAGTGAATAGCAATGCACACACTCCAGTGCACAAGCCACATCAAGCGCCAGAGCAGGATCAACGTTATGGAGCCTGCAAGACTCCAGAACAAAAAACGGCCGCAACCTTTTGCCTTGCCCCAAAACCGCATAACGGATCGCCTCACGGAGGCGGTTGCCCGGAATTTCCGGGAGAAGTGCATTGAGACGAGTTTCAGTGGCAGTCGCCGCCAAACTTAAGGCCTGTTCAAAAGCGGATAGTGCCAAATCAAGTTCCCCTGTGTTATGAGACCTTTACTCCCACCACGGTCCCACTCTCGACCGTCATTCCCGCGAAGGCGGGAATCCAGCTTGAGGCTGGGTGACTTGTTGAAAGCTGGATTCCTGCTTTCGCAGGAATGACGGTTAAAGGATGTGATTGTTTCACATAGTTCAAACAACTCTAATCACGAACCACTTTTGATGCAATTCGCATTCCCGAAACGGTTGAAGACTTATTGGTATGCCCGCAAGGCCTGGCAGCGTTGGGTCTTAGGGATTGTTGGCTGCATCATCGCTTGGCCGATTCTGATGACGTTGGTTTACGGTGTTCTGCCGCCACCCGTCTCAAACCTTATGCTCAGCCGTCTCATTTCGGGAAATGGCAT
>CAXTKN010000329.1:0-2092 GCA_964244805.1 uncultured Aestuariivirga sp. | reverse complement strand
GCATCAGCAATCATCTTGGCACCAGCAGAAACATAATCTGCATCACTTGACCCAATGCCCAGCCCAGCACCGTTCTGCACTAAGACATGATGCCCGTTGCGCACAGCTTCGCGCACCGACGTCGGCGTGAAGCCAACGCGGTATTCATGGTTCTTAACTTCTTTTGGCACGCCGATCAGCATTTGTGTTTCCCTTTATTTTAGGCTGTCAGAATAACCCAAGCCGTCTGAAATTAGTTTCCATTCCTAGACCTTTTGATTACACAAACTGGACAAAAATTCTAAAATGTGAGAGCATAGTAGAATGAAACACCACGAAATCGACAAGACCGATAAAATTATCCTCATCGAGCTGCAACGCAAGGCCATTTTGCCAATTGCTGAATTGGCCGAACGAGCAGGCCTTTCGCCTTCATCATGCCACCGCCGCGTGAAGCTTTTGGAACAAGCGGGCATAATCACCGGCTACACGGCAACACTGGACGGCAAGCAACTCGGTCTCGCTAATGAATTCTTCGTCGAAGTCTCGCTTGCAGCCCAAACCGAAGAGGCATTCGAAAAATTTGAGAAAGCAGTGCAGCGCGTTCCCGAAATTTTAGAATGTCATTTGATGAGCGGACAATTCGATTATCTTCTACGCGTCGCTGCAGCCGATGCGACTGATTACGAACGCATCCACCGTACCAAACTCTCGCGTCTGCCTGGCTTGCAACGCTTGCAATCATCTCTCGCGCTAAGAGCCGTTAAAGCTTGGGCCGGCTACCCCGTGGTTTGACGCCCCATCACATGGTCGCGCCAAAGCATAAACAAGCCAGCACTGACAACGATGGCAGCACCTGCTAAAGTCCAGAAATCTGGAAAGTCATGGAAGAACAAGACACCATAAAGCACCGCCCAAATCATCGCTGAGTATTCAAATGGAGCAACAAAATTTGCAGGCGCTGAGCGATAAGCATTTACATAAGCCATCATGGAAACCGCCGCGAGAAACCCCATCGAAAGTAAAACCGCATAGTGACCGGTTTCCGGCCAATTTGGTGGGCGCGTTAAGAACGCTAGTGTTTTACTGCCTTCACTCGCAAGACCAAAAACCGAAACCACAAGGCCCATTAAGACTGCGACTGCCAAATAAATCAAATTCTGCCAATTGCTGATTACCAATGTGTCAACTTTCTGCGAAAGCGAACGCCCCATCATTTGCCCAACGGCATAAGCAAACGCCGAATAGAGCGCTAAGAGTGATGCGGGTTGAAAGCTGCCCGTCACTGGTCTGACCATGACAAGAACACCGATGAAGCCCGCAATAATTGCAATCCACCGATGCAGCGGAACGCGTTCACCCAACCCCCATCCAGATAGAGCGGCAACAAACAATGGCAAAGTGAAATAGATCGAAACGGTATTGGCCATAGCTAATGAAGAGAGTGATAAAATATAAGCAAAGTAAGCCGAAGCCAAAACCAAACTGCGCAATAGAATGCGTGGAAAATAGGGTGTTGCGAGTGTTGGCAATCCACCCTTCATCGCCAACCAAATACCTAAAATAGGCACTGATGTGACACAGCGAAAAATCACCATTTCATAGGCGGGATAAACACCCGACACCGATTTTACGATCATGTCCTGTGTTGAAGCCATCATCACAGCAAGCATCACCAAGCCAATAGCTTGAAGTTTATTATCTGTGCTCATGAAAGTGATTTGATCGTTTCTGCAAGCAGCTTCACACCAGGGTCAATTTTCTTTTCATCAATCGATGAAAACGCCAAACGGAAATAATTTTTTGGCTGTTGCGCCGCGCCAAAATTAACCCGCCCCGGTTCAATCAATATGCTTTTTGCCGCCGCTGCTTTGGTCAACACTTCACTGTCCAACTTCGAAGCACCTTTCACCCAAAAGCTTGTGCCACCAAATGAAGGAATCCGCGTTGAGCTTGGAAAATGCGTTTCTAGCGCCGCCCCCATAATTTCCCAGCGTGTTCGGTAAGCCTTATGAAGACGCCTGATCAAAGTGTCATGATGGCCCAGCGATAAAAACAAAGCCACAGTGCGCTGATTGTTGCTTGGCGCATGCCGCACCATTAATCGCCGCAG
>CAXTKN010000328.1:0-2094 GCA_964244805.1 uncultured Aestuariivirga sp. | reverse complement strand
GGCGCGCGCAATGGCCCGCCGCTGGCGATCGGCCATGGTGATGGGCAAATGTATTTGGGTTCTGATGCAATTGCGCTTTCGCCTTTCACCAACAAAATTACTTATATCGAAGATGGCGATTGGGCAGTTCTTACGCGTAACTCATATGAGATTTTTGACGCGAACAATAATCCTGTGAAACGTCCGATGAGTTTCAGTCAGGCGTCATCGATGATGGTTGATAAAGGCAACCATCGTCACTTCATGGCCAAGGAAATTGAGGAGCAGCCCGAAGTGGTCGGCCATACACTTGCTGAGTATGTGGATTTCTCGACCAAAACAATTCGCGTTCCAGAAAATCTTCCATTTGATTTTGCCAAGCTTGACCGAATTACGATCACGGCTTGTGGCACGGCTTATTATGCTGGCTTGGCTGCTAAGTATTGGTTTGAAAAAGTGGCGCGTTTGCCTTGCGAAGTGGATGTGGCATCAGAGTTTCGTTACCGCGAAGCGCCATTGTCCAAAAATGGTTTAGCCATTGTGATCTCTCAATCAGGGGAGACTGCGGATACATTGGCGTCACTTCGTTATTCGAAATCGCAAGGCCAACATATTCTGGCTGTGGTGAACGTTCCGGAAAGTACAATTTCACGCGAAGCTGAATTGGTGTTCCGCACCTATGCTGGCCCCGAAATTGGCGTGGCTTCGACCAAAGCTTTCACCTGCCAATTGGCAGCACTGGCTTGCATTGCATTGCTGGCTGGTAAATTGCGTGGAACATTAACACCTGCCCAAGAAATGGAATATGTGGGAGCACTCATTGAAGCGCCCCGTCACATGTCCGAGATTTTGAAAGAAGAAAAAAATATTCAAGCTGTTGCCCATGAAATTTCCAAGGCGCGCGATGTGTTGTTCTTGGGCCGTGGAATCAATTACCCTTTGGCTCTTGAAGGCGCATTGAAGCTGAAGGAAATATCTTACATTCACGCCGAGGGTTATGCCGCGGGTGAATTGAAGCACGGCCCGATTGCTTTGGTCGACGAAAACGTTCCAGTGATCGTGATTGCCCCACGCGACGAACTATATGAAAAGACCATTTCAAACATGGAAGAAGTGGCAGCACGTGGTGGCAAGATCGTTTTGATTACAGATGATCACAGCCACAAAGACAACGCGCATAAAACCTTCAAACACATTCGTGTGCCTGTAGCCCATGCCTTTATCAGTCCACTGATTTATGCAATTCCTGTGCAGTTGCTGGCTTATCATGCCGCGGTGTTTATCGGTACTGATGTGGATCAACCAAGGAACTTGGCCAAGAGTGTGACGGTGGAGTGATAAACGCGATTAGATTTAATGGGCTCTGTGGCCACGCAACTTATATTGCTTCTTCTTTGAATCAAACCCAGCGAAGTAATCGCGCACTTGGGGATGCCTAACAGGCTCTGCGGTTTCGTCGACTAACAGGTTTTGTTCCGAAACATAAGCCACATATTCAGTATCCTCATTTTCAGCGAGCAGATGATAGAAAGGTTGATCTTTGCGCGGGCGAACTTCTTGCGGAATCGCGTTCCACCATTCTTCGGTATTATTGAATTCAGGATCGACATCAAAAATGACGCCGCGAAAAGCGAACAGGCGGTGTCGGACGATTTGGCCGATTTGGAATTTTGCTTCGTTGAATTCAGGCATATGTACTAATTGCCAATTTTAAGCGGGTTTAGCAAGAGTGCCTAACCTCGCATCGCAAATGGCAAATTGCTGGACGGTGCCAAGCCCTGTGCCATTGCTAAACTGCGCAATGGCGGAATTTTGGCGACAGCAGCGAGACCAGCAGCGCGAAGAAGGCCGAAAGCAGCAAATTCTGATAGCAATGACGTGTTGACCATGCTGATCATTTGCTGACGTGGGATCACGTCGACACGACGCAACTTGTCGTATTCTTTCATGATTGAGGCAGCGCCTGCATCTTTTGCGCCGATGATCAAGTCAGCGGCTTGGGCCGCATCACGGAACGACATATTGAGGCCTTGCGCACCGAGGGGCGGCTGGGTGTGGGCTGCTTCCCCTAAAAGAATGGTGCGGTTCTTGGCAAATACCGCTGCGCGTTCGCCG
>CAXTKN010000327.1:0-2147 GCA_964244805.1 uncultured Aestuariivirga sp. | reverse complement strand
GTTCAGGAAGGCGATATGATCGAAAAGGGCGAGTACATCATGGACGGCAATCCAGCGCCGCATGACATCTTGGCCATTAAGGGCGTTGAAGAACTGGCTGCGTTCCTCGTGAACGAAATTCAGGAAGTTTACCGTCTGCAAGGTGTGGGCATCAACGACAAGCACATTGAAGTGATTGTACGTCAGATGCTGCAAAAGGTTGAAATCACCGACAATGGTGAATCAACCTTGCTGGTTGGCGAACAGCTGGACCGTGAAGAACTTGACCGTGAAAACGCCAAGCTCATCGCCGAAGGTTTGAAGCCTGCTTCGGGTCAGCCTGTTCTTTTGGGCATCACCAAGGCCAGCTTGCAAACACGTTCGTTCATCTCTGCTGCGTCGTTCCAAGAAACCACACGCGTGCTCACCGATGCTGCCGTTCAAGGCAAGATCGACACACTCGATGGTCTCAAAGAAAACGTGATCGTGGGTCGTCTTATCCCAGCCGGCACCGGCGGCATGCTCGCACGCTTCCGCGCCATTGCGGATAAGCGCGACAAGCTGATCATTGATGAGCAAACAAAATCACAATTGCCAGCCGCAGCGGCTGAGTGACTGAAACAATAAGTTAAAGAAAAGGCCCAGAGTGATCTGGGCCTTTTTCTATATCATCTGCATCGCAGCTTTTACAAAAATTATCACCGCCAACACAGCCAATATCCCCAACACATATTTTCGAAACGTCTCCGGATCAGTTCCTTTAAAACTACGTGCCCCAATCCACACCCCAGCGAGCAGGGCAGGGAGATAGACCGCAGCTTGAACCACCGTGGCCCAAGTGATTAATCCGTGTACAGATTGATTGGCTAGTCCAATCACATCCGTTGCCAAAAAGAACGCCACCAGTGAAGCACGCCCTGCCAAGTTTCCAGCTGGCGAAGCAAAGTAAAACAAAATCACGGGCGGCCCACCAATGCCGAATGCGCCATTGGACAATCCAGAAGCAGCGCCTGCCAGTGTAGACGTAAAAGGCCCCGGCATGGTTTTGAGTGCATAGCCTCGCCACATTAGAAAGGTTGCTGTTAAAACGAAAATACTCAAACCAATCTGCATAGGAGCAGCCGGAAAGTTAGCTAAAGCCCAGACACCGATAGGTGTGGCGATCAAGCACCCAAGCGTGAGGGGCCCTAGTGATTTCCAATGAATATCTTTCCAAATGCTCGGCAACAGATTGGCACTCGCAGCCAATTCGAGCATGAAGATTGAAGGGATGATTTCAGCGGGTGGATAAAACAACGACAGTGCTGTGATCGTCAGCAACGAAAACCCAAATCCGGAAAAGCCGCGCACAATGGCAGCGAGGAAAATGATAAGGCAGGAGAGGACGATGAGCATTTCGCCAGACTAGATGGCTGAGAGGCCAGCTGCTAGTGCCACATCATAGAAAAACCTCCCCCAGCGCAGCTGAAGGAGGTTGCTCCTTGGGAGAGCGATAGGCCCCCGCATTATGGCCTAATGGGTAACAGCCAGTGCATGGGCATGATCAGGTTCAATGAGCCCGATCATAGCCCCAGTGGCATCGGTGACCACGGCAAGTTTGCCTACACCTGGAATGCGCACAGGTGAACGCATTACTTCGCCGCCCGCATTTGATGTGTTTTGTTCGGCCTTCAGCATGTCGGCCACAGAGAGATAGGTCATCCAATGTGAGGGTATGCCGTCATATTCAGGTGCAGTGAGCTCAAATACACCGCCAACTGGTCTACCATCTTTTTTGGCAATCCAGTAAGCTGCACCATCTGGTAATGGTGAAGGCTCAAACTCCCACCCTAGGGTTCGTCCGTAAAAGGCAAGTGCTGCCTCTGGCTCCCAAGTGTTCAGTTCGTGCCACCAGTGTCGTTGCGGCATGGTCATCGTTGGTTTTCCCCTCTCGTTTGGGTTTATCGATTATCATGTCGCCGTCCGACTCATAATTTGGGTGAGGGTTGTGGCCGTAGGGTGGCTCAAATAAGGCAAGAAAGGGGAAGCTTGTTTAACAAGGGGTTAAGCAATGTTTTAGTAAGTTAGCCGATAAATCACAACTTTGGCGGTCGATCTATGGCTCGGAACACTATTGATCTGAATAAAATCAACGCGCGGCTTGGAGATATGAACAAGCCTCAACCGCA
>CAXTKN010000326.1:0-2151 GCA_964244805.1 uncultured Aestuariivirga sp. | reverse complement strand
TCTTTCAACATGTCGGCTGAAATATCGCCGGTGTGGGCGCCAGAACCGGCGGCGTGGCAATCTTGGCCGCCCGCTTTGATCATGCTGCCCTTCATCACGGCTTTAACGCGGCGGATGAGGGTTGCGGGTGGGCAGACCATGACATCGCATTTCAGCTTTACGCCGCGCAACATGCCAGCCAGCAGACGCGGCTCTTTCAAGTTTGCAGTTGTGCCGTTCATTTTCCAGTTGCCAGCGACCATTGGTTTAATTGATTGCAATGCCATTTTTTCCTCTTGTTCTTATGTTCGGCGCGCTTCATAGCAAACACATGCCGCACTTGCGAGAAGAAACGCGGTTACCTATGATGATTTTGGGCGATTTGTTTTTGGCCCACCCCTAACTGTTGAAAGGAATAACAATGCTCGAAACGATGCGCAATGCGGCCAAAGGTTGGGTCGCTAAAGTTCTCATGGCGCTTTTGGTTTTGAGCTTCAGTGTTTGGGGCATCAAAGATGTGTCTTCCAGTTTCTCGGATAACATTATTGGATGGTTTGGCTGGGGGCCGAAAGACTTGGTGAAAGTTGCGGGAAAGACAATTCTGGCGACAGAGTATACCGCCACGTTGCAACGCCAGCTAAAACAGATATCCCAGCAATCCGGACAGAACGTGACCATTGATGAAGCGCATAAGCTTGGTTTGGACAAACAGGTTTTGGATAGTTTGATTGCCAATGTGGCCATTGATGCACAGCGCGAGAAATTGAATTTGGCGGTGTCGGATAGTTCAATTGGTGAAAGTTTGCGCAGCAACCGCGCGTTTCAAGATAGTGCTGGTAAATTTGATGCCACTTTGTTGCAGCGGTTTTTGAGTCAGAATGGATTGACTGAAGCAGGCTTAGTGGCGCGTGAGCGTATAGGCCAGCTTCATTCGGCAGTCACAACTGTGGCAGCGACCGAGATCAAACTTCCAAAGACATTTGATTTGGCTTTGGCGCAATTTGGTGGGCAGTCTCGCGATGCGAAATATTTTGTGGTGACGGCAACGGAAGCAGATGTCACGCCACCAACTGACGAAGAATTGAAGAAAGCTTACGAAGCTGCACCTTCGGTTTATACTGCACCCGAGTATCGTTCGATCGCTGTGATCAAGGTTGACCCGGCAGATATTGCGGCCAAAATCAGTTTGACTCCCGAAGAGATCTCGGCGGGCTATGACAAGTTCAAGAAGGATTTCTTTACTTCGGAACACCGCGATATTTTGCAGCTCGTATTTAAAACACTGGATGATGCCAAGAAGGCGAAGGCTCGGATTGCTGGCGGCGAAGATATTATGAAGATCGCCACTGAGATGGGTGCCAAAGAAGCTGATATTCTTTTGAAAGAGCAAACCAAGGGTGATTTTCTGGACGGGAAAATTGCTGACGCTGCTTTCGCTTTGAAAGAAGGCGCAGTGAGCGACCCGGTTGAAGGGAGCTTGGCGATTGCGCTGCTCAAAGCCGTTAAAGTTGTTCCTGAAAAACAATCAACCCTTGATGAAGTCAAGCCTGAGCTCACCAAGCGTTTGCAGCTTGAAAAAGCGCGCGATGAAATTCAGACAACTTATAATGATGTGGAAGATGCACGCGGCAAACAGGAGAAGTTTGAAGAGATCGCAAAAAATGTCGGACTTCCGCTTTTGATCATTCCTGCCGTGAGTGCATCTGGCCTCGACCCGACGAACAAAGATGTAGTGGTTCCCTCTAAGCCCGAGGTTTTGAAAGCTGCTTATGCCAGCGATGTTGGACTGGATAATGATGCGCTCACGATTGGTGATGGCTTTGTCTGGTACGAAGTGCGGCAGGTTATTCCTTCGGCGTTAAAACCGCTTGATGCTGTGAAAGACGAAGTGAAGAAAAATTTCATTGCTGAAAAAATGCGGAGCGCTGCTGGCGAAAAAGCCAAAAAGCTTGTTGAGAAAGGTAAAGCGGGCGCAAGCATTGAAAGCCTAGCTATAGAGGCGAAGGCATCAGTCAATACTGCGACTGGCATCAAGCGCAATGAAGCATCTGCAGATTTTGATGGGCCAGCGGTAACGGCTTTGTTTGCTGCACCTGATCAAGGTTTTGCTTGGACATTGGAAGGTGACGGAAAGTCTGCGCGTGTGATGCAAGTTACAAAGGACACTATACC
>CAXTKN010000325.1:0-2157 GCA_964244805.1 uncultured Aestuariivirga sp. | reverse complement strand
TCAGGTCCGTGTGCCGAAAGGCGTGGAGGTTCGAGTCCTCTTCAGGGCACCAAATTTTCAATCTTAACATTTCAATACTGTGTCAGACGAGCTTCTCGACGTAGCTCGGGACGATGTTTTTGTTATATGCAAACGCAACGCAGCAATTGTTGCGGCGCAAAATGTATTTGTATGACAATTTAAATGTTGACTGCTAGTCGCATTCGCTCTTTACTTGTTCGCAGACACGCCACCCCCCAACAAGCGCGTGCACAGAAAAAGGGAGTAAGACTATGACTTTGATGACTCGTCGCACGGCTCTGATTTCTACACTAGCCTTTGTCGGTACATTTGCCACTGGCGCATTGGCAGATGGCTTGCCAAAACTTGCCGTTAAGAAAACCTATAAGGTTGGCTTTGCCCAAACCGAAAGCAACAATCCTTGGCGCTTGGCACAAACTGCAAGCATGAAAGCCGAAGCGGAAAAACTGGGCTGGCAACTGGTTTATACTGATGCTGCTGGTTCAGCCGCAAAGCAAGTGGCTGACGTGAACAGCATGATTGCCCAAGGCGTTGATGCGATTTTCTTGTCGCCACGTGAAGAAAAGCCTTTGATCCCTGCTGTTATGGCAGCCAAGAAAGCTGGTATTCCATTATTCCTGATTGACCGGGGTGTTGATGCCACACTCGCCAAGGGCGGCGTAGATTATGTCACATTCATCGGTTCTGACTTCTTGAAAGAAGGCGCAACGGCCGGCGAAAACCTGGTTAAAATTACGGGCGGCAAAGGCATTATCCTCGAGCTTGAAGGATCAACGGGTTCATCTCCTGCCAATGATCGCAAAAAGGGATTTGACGCTGTCATTGCCCAAAATCCGGGCATGAAAATCGTTGCCTCCCAAACAGGTGACTTTAACCGCGACAAAGGCCGTCAAGTTGCGGAAGCTCTTTTGCAGGCCCACCCTGAAGCAAACATAATTTATGCTCATAATGACGAGATGGCCATTGGTGCAATCTCTGCTCTTGAAGCTGCAGGCAAGGTTCCGGGCAAAGACGTCATCGTCGTATCAATCGATGGTGAAAAGGATGCGTTGCAAGCAATTATTGACGGCAAGATGGCATTTTCAGTCGAATGCAATCCCAAATTTGGCCCTGCAGCTTTTGCTGCTGCGATGGCCTATGCCAAAGGCGATACGCTTCCCGCAACAATGACAAACACCGATCGCTTCTTTGATATCAGCAATGCCAAAGATAGCATGGCAGATTCATATTGATCTGGTTTAAATAGACGCGTTCCTCCCCAAGAGCCCGGCTTTGTGTGAACCAAAGTTGGGCTCTATTTTTGTGAACGCGCTTTTTCTTTCTAAAATCACTTCGACATGTTCACCACTTGACAAAGGGGCTGAACGAGGCGTCAATAAAACTCTGAAAAGTGGCAGGCAAAATGGTCTCAGAGGCTTCTCTAAATAACACCCCACTGCTTTCCATGCAGAACATCAACAAGGCGTTTGCGGGCATTGCGGCCCTCAGTTCTGCTTCGCTTGAAGTTGCAACGGGTGAAGTTCATGCGCTGATTGGCCAGAACGGCGCTGGCAAATCGACAATGATCAAGATTCTGACGGGTTATGTCAGTCGCGATTCGGGTGAGATTAACTTTGATGGTGCGGCCTTTGAGGCGCGCTCGCCGCAAGACGCGCAAGCCAAAGGCATCAGCACAATTTATCAGGAAATCAATCTGGTTCCATTTCGATCAATTACCGAAAATATCTGCCTCGGTCGTGAGTCCCGCCGCTATGGGTTTTTGAATTGGAACGCGATGCACGACGAAGCGCGCAGTCTTATGGGACGGTTCAATATCAATATTGACGTGCGCAAACCGCTTTATGAATTCAATACAGCGACTCAGCAAATGGTTGCCATTGCTCGGGCCATAGGGTTCAAAGCCAAATTGGTGATCATGGACGAACCCACCTCATCGCTTGATGAACGTGAAGTGAATGTGTTGTTCGATGTTATTCGCCAACTCAAGCAATCGGGCATCTCGGTTATCTTTGTCAGTCATAAGTTGGACGAGCTTTACCAAGTGTGCGACCGCGTCACGATTATGCGTGACGGCCGCACTGTGAAAGTTGCTGATTTGAAATCAATCAGCAAAATTGAGCTGGTGGCCAGCATGCT
>CAXTKN010000324.1:0-2158 GCA_964244805.1 uncultured Aestuariivirga sp. | reverse complement strand
ATTGTTGTTCGATCGCGTCGGCGCGTCTGGCCTTCTCCGTCATCTCTCCCAATGCTCGCGAGATCATACCCAAAGTCGCGGGAGGTTGAGCCTCACGTGAGAGTCACAGCAAAGGTCTTACAGAAGTGGCACGGCTGGTGCGCTGTTCTATTGTAGTGTCCGTGTCCTCTGGAGCTTCGTCAAAACTAATCTTGCGTGCCATGATCTATCCCCTGCCCCACGCTTTCTTAATCAGCTGTTCGATTTCACCATTGACGTTATCCAGTGCTTCAATTGCCCGATCATAAGTACCTCTTGTGAATTGCTGTCGATCAATTTCATAAAGAGTTTGGTTGGTCAGCCCCGCATCTGAAATTGCTGTGCTCTTCAACATAGGATGAGTGAGAACGCGCGAACCAAAAATCGAACGCATCAATCCTACCATTGTGGTCTGAGGTCCATCACTTGGTTCATAACGCGTCACTAAATAGCGCATCCAATCGTAATTGATGTTACCTCCGGCATTCGCCACAACATCGAGCAGATTGCCAGTCATTGTGAGAAACTGCGACATGGACATTACATCCAACATTTGTGGGTGAACTGTTATGAGCACTGAAGTGGCAGCGCACAGCGCTGAAAGAGTTAGAAATCCCAACTGTGGTGGGCAATCGATGACAACCACATCATATGAATCACCCACCTGCGCAATGGCTTCAGACAACCGCGCGAAAAAAAGCGAGGTCCCTTGTTTCTTCTCGAGCAAAGCCTTTGGCGTTTCGTGTTCAAATTCCATCAACTCCAATTGACCTGGAATTAAATGAAGATTGGGAATGTACGTGCCTCGCACAATTTCGGCGACAGGCCGCGTTTCCGTGCCATATCGAATTGCGCCATAGATGGTCTCATTCTCACCCACATCAAACTCAGGCGTATGACCAAATAGCGCAGAAAGTGAGGCCTGAGGATCAAGGTCAATTGCAAGAACCCTATAGCCACGGAAGGCCAGATATTGGGCGAGATGGGCGGTAGTCGTAGTCTTGCCGCTTCCGCCTTTGAAATTCATTACGGAGAGGATTTGCAAAGGCTCCCCTGCTTTACGATGGGGCAAATAACGTTTTGCTTCCTTGCCATTCCGGTGCAGCTCGCTGCGCAGACTGCTGATATCTTCAAGAGTGTAGCTACGTCTTGCACCCTGCTCTTGCGGACCTTTTAATTCTGTGACCAGCTGGCGCAAATAGCCATCATGGATGCCCAGAAGTCGCGAAGTCTCCTGAGGTGAAAAACGCCGCATAGACTTTTGCGCAGAAGGTGGAAAATCTCGAAGGCGCTGCCGGTTGAGTCGAGCAGAAAGCTCTGCTGCATCGGCATTGATCAGAGCCCTTAAGTCACCAGTTCTATTCTCTGGGGCTTGTAACGAGTGGTCTGGAGGTTCAAGATTCATTTCATTTTCACATCTACGGATAAATTAGTGTTTTCATCAAAAAAGCGCAGATTGCTTTTTCGTCCGATTCTCTCTGCGCCGCAAGAAGTTTATGGTTAACAGAAGGTTAAGGGAATTGTGCTGGCAAGTAGCCCATGCGGCAGTTGTCCATGGACAACTGAATAATTCTGAGGCCAATCAACGCTTTTCAATCGAAGGGATTTGAAGAGCCTATCGATGGAGTTTAAGTGCAAACCAAGTAGACGATTGTAACTCTAGATTTTTACTCGTGTTCGCATTTAGATTCCCCAGGCACGATACCGTTTGCGGCCAGTCTTTTCGCGGGGCAGGGCCGGGCCCAATTTCTTCATCATATATTCTATGGCTTGTGGCGTGACTCTCAAACGCCGAGCCGCCAATTCAATCGTAACCAAAGGCGTCGCTATAAACAGATCAATCAGTTTGGCTAAGCTGTTCTCACAATCGATTAAACCTTTAGCGCTGAGTTTGCGACACATTATTTCCCTGGCCAAAATAAGTTGGTCGATTTCAGCCATCGCTTTTTTAGCCGCCGAAATCACGCCGTTGGCCAAGATTGTCAGCCTAATTTCCGGATCGAGTCTGCCCTCCCATTTTGGTGATTGTTGCCATAGACCACGCGCTAGGGCAGGGTGGTGGGAGACTCCATTCCGCGCCCGCAAACGGCATTCTGGACTAAAGCTGGCATGACTGAAGATTTGGCCAAAAACTATATGG
>CAXTKN010000323.1:0-2180 GCA_964244805.1 uncultured Aestuariivirga sp. | reverse complement strand
ACAATGTCATCCCATTCAGTTTGATCGTCTGGGGCGAAAGCAAAGTGGCCCCGGGTCTGGCAGCAGTTCTGAATGCCACGACTCCTTTTTTCACAGTCCTCATCGCTCATGCATTTACCGCCAATGAACGTTTAAGTTGGACCAGATTAGCGGGTGCGCTGACAGGGTTGCTTGGGGTGGCCGCCTTAGTAGGCGTGGATTCAATAAAGTCGCTCGGTAGTGATTTAACCATGCAATTGGCAATTGTTTTGGCAGCGGTTTTTTATGGATTTAGCGCAGTTTGGGCGCGGCGTTTTTCAAACACGCCGCCCATCGTCAACGCAGCAAGCCAAACCGCCGCGTCCAGTGTAATGCTTTTGCCCTTGATGTTGTTTTTCGATCACCCTTGGGCACTTCCTATGCCAAGCAATTTGGCCATATTCTCGCAGATAGGCCTAGCTCTGCTCTGCACGGCAGTGGCTTACATCCTGTTCTTTACTATCCTCAAACGGGCGGGATCAACCAATATCAGCCTTGTCACATTCCTTGTGCCGATTAGCGCTATAATTCTGGGATCTGCTCTATTGAATGAACATATAACGCTCAACCACATTCTGGGCATGGCTGTGATCGGAATTGGCTTGGCCTTGATTGACGGGCGCATTCCAGCCAAAATGATGAAATCAGTTTGGAGATAAAATGAACATCACAGAATTCACGCCTTACGCTGGTGCATTGGGCGGTGCGTTGATTGGACTAGCTGCAGTTATATTAATGGCCAGCGCTGGCCGCATCATGGGAGCCACCGGAATTTTCCGAGGGTTGCTCACACTAAATTTTGATGAAGCCTTTCGCTGGCGATTGGTCTTTATCGTTGGCCTATTGATTGGCACTGCATGGACAGGTCTATTCACAGGCGCTGCACATAGCATCAGCTTTGTCTCAAACAATTACATCATCGTCATCGGAGGCCTGCTCGTGGGTGCGGGTACCACATTGGGCAATGGCTGCACCAGCGGCCACGGCATCTGCGGCATTGCACGGTTTTCAAAGCGCTCAGTTGTAGCGACATGTGTGTTCATGGTCGTCGCTATCATCACCGTCTTCATCGTCCGTCATGTTTTGGGAACTGCATGATGCAGAAAATCTTTATACTTTTATCCGGCTTGCTCTTCGGCGCAGGTCTCACAATTTCAGGCATGGTGAACCCAGCAAAAATTTTAAACTTTTTAGATTTAGCAGGGCAGTTTGATGCAACGCTAATCTTTGTGATGGTTGCGGGCTTGATCGTAACCACCATCGGCTACCAACTCATCTTCAAACGCGCAAAGCCATTCTTCGATAGCAAGTTTCATCTGCCAACGTCTGAAATCATTGACGCCAAACTGATCGGTGGCGCAGCGATGTTTGGATTAGGCTGGGGCCTTTCAGGATTTTGTCCAGGGCCAGCAATTGCAAGCCTTGTGTTTGGCTATCAACAAAGCTTTATCTTTGTCGCCGCGATGATTGTGGGCACGCTGCTAGTGCGCCTCATACCTGCCGCAACAAAGTTAGACTAAGATAGCCTCCCTTGTTTGCGCATCAGCTGCAACATTTGCTCAACAGGCAAGGCAATCGCAATATTGCCATCCCGCCCCACCATGGTTTCATTACAAATTATTGAATCGAGAACGGCTTCCTCAGTGGCTTCAACAACCGCACGGAACAAACCATCAATCGCATTATTCGCCAGATAATCAGCTTTGCGCAGTTTCGAAGTCGAACTCATCGCAGCTTCATTCGCAGTCGAAAACGCCAGAAAAATATCACCCGAACTATTATTACCAACAGTGCCTGTACGCGCCAAGCCGAGTGGCACGCGCCGCGCCAAGCGCTTGAGCTGATGTGGTTGCAAAGGCGCATCGGTGGCTACAATGGCAATCACCGAACCTTGCTCTTTTCCACGCAGCTGGTCTTGTAAAATATGTGCGCCAATCGGCACGCCCAGCACAGTGAAATCTGGCCGAGCACCAAAATTCGACTGCACGAAAACACCAACAGTATAAGTCTGTCCATCGACCGAAACCAAACGCGACGAAGAACCATTGCCCGCTTTAAAATCATAAGTCAGCATGCCCGTGCCGCCACCAACGCTGCCAAGCTCAACCTCGCCGCCGCGCGCATTGTCCAAAGCCTGCATCACATGATCACAAGTGACATGA
>CAXTKN010000322.1:0-2241 GCA_964244805.1 uncultured Aestuariivirga sp. | reverse complement strand
ATCGCCAATGTCTCTCGCAACACTCCCAAAGCCTCACGTGTGTGGCCTTGCGCGCGCAAGATTGCCGCCTTGCCTGCAAGCGCTCCAAAATGTCGTGGCTCTAAATCGAGCACATGCTGAATATCTGTGAGTGAGGCATCATAGCGGCCCATGATGAAATAAAGCGTGGCCCGCTTGTTCCAGCCTTCGGCATAATTGGGATAGCTTTCAATCAGCTGGATGAAAGTTTTCTCGGCCGCGTCAAACTCATGCGCACTCATCGCCGCAGTGCCTTGGCGGATCAGAAGTTCAGCCGTCGGAGAGTCATTGCTGCCCCAAATCTGCCAAATATCGGCAATGATTTTATCAGGGTCGCGTGAGGTTTTGGCTTGGTGCAAATCGCCAAACAGCTTGTCCAGCTGATCATCTCTTTTGAGATTATCCCCGGCGGAAAATGCTGAGGAACTTAAAGCTAACAAAATCGATAGAACTGTCAAAATGCGCATGGCGTGAGCTTGCCACATTTTACGGCATAAATAAATGCCAAACGCGCCGGGTGGTGCCCAGCGCGCTTACACATAAACGTGAACGAAAGTTAGCCCTGACGAGCCTTAAAACGAGGATTCGTTTTGTTGATGATATAAACCCGACCCTTGCGGCGAATTAATTTGTTGTCGCGGTGGCGTTTCAACAATGCTTTGAGTGAGTTACGAACTTTCATGATATTCACCTAGTACCGGACAATAAGCTGCCCTTGATTTCGGGGCGGAACATAGTCATGAGATTTCCCACTGTCAACCATCTGAAATATGTAGCAAATACAATGTGGAATACTGAATTTTGGCTCACTTTGAGCGTTTTTGGACTGGGTGCGGCCCTCGCCGGAACCATGATCTGGTTGGAAAAGCGCCCCAAGCAAGAACTTAACCCCCGCCTGTTCCCAACAACTTTGTTTTTGCTGATCGGGGGCGCTTTAGCCGTTTTTGCAGGCATCCACCTCTTAAACTTGATCGGCCTTCATACAGGCCGCACACCATAAGTCTGCCGCAGAACATTCTTTTGAACTTTGCCCATCGCGTTGCGCGGCAATTCGTCCACAATAATGATGCGTTTGGGGCATTTATAGCTGGCGAGATTGAGTTTGAGCAATTGAATAATGTCTGAGCTTGTCAGTGATGCGCCCGTTTTCAAAACCACAACCGCCGTCACCGCCTCCCCGAAATCAGTGTCTGGCAAACCAATAACCGCTGATTCCAAAACGCCGGGCATGGCATCAACCAGTTCTTCGATTTCTTTGGGATAAACATTAAAGCCACCCGTAATGATCAAATCCTTGGCGCGACCCGAAATAACCAGATAACCCTTGTCGTCAAAATGGCCGAGATCGCCGGTCATGAAATATCCATCATCGGTAAATTCAGCTTCGGTCTTTTCAGGATTGCGCCAATAGCCCTTGAACACATTCGGCCCCTTAACCTCTATGCCACCTTCACGCACCCGCACATCAGTGCCGGGCAGAGCCATCCCCACCGTCCCCGCGCGGCGTTCGCCATCATATGGGTTCGAGGTATTCATATTGGTTTCCGTCATGCCATAACGCTCCAACACCGCGTGGCCCGTGCGTTCAAAAAATTCCTTGTGCGTTTCAGCGAGCAATGGCGCAGAGCCAGAAACGAACAGGCGCATGTGTTTCGTCGCATCCCGCGTCAGACCCTTTTGCAGCAACAACCGTGTATAAAAAGTTGGAACACCCATCAATGCTGTCGCTTGAGGCAAGACGCGCATGATATCTTCAACATCAAATTTACGCCGGAACAGCAATTGCCCGCCTGATGCAAACACCGTGTTCGTTGCCACAAACAATCCATGCGTGTGATAAACTGGCAGTGCGTGTATCAGTTTATCTCGCGGCGTAAATTGCCAAAGCTTGGCCAATGCTGTTGCATTGCTTGCAAGATTGCCAACACTCAGCATCGCCCCTTTGGATTTACCCGTAGTGCCGGATGTATAGAGAATAGCAGCCATCCGCTCAGCATCATCGGCCATATCTTCGAATACGCCTGCTAACCGGCGAGCAGCATCAATCAAAGTTCCTCCGCCAACGTCATCAAGCGTCAAAACCTTGATGCCTGAAGGCTGGGGTTTCCCGGGCGACATAATGAAAATCGACGGTTCGGCATCACCCAGAAAATAGGAAATTTCATTTGCTGTATAAGCCGTGTTCAGCGGCAGAAAAACCAGACCGCTGCGAACACAAGCATA
>CAXTKN010000321.1:0-2281 GCA_964244805.1 uncultured Aestuariivirga sp. | reverse complement strand
GATGCCGTGTTTGTTGGTGACACCTTATTCATGCCAGACTATGGCACCGCACGGGCGGATTTTCCGGGTGGGGATGCGCGCCAACTTTATCGCTCCATTCACCGTCTTCTTTCATTGCCGCCAGAAACGCGCCTCTTTATGTGCCATGATTATCTGCCAAAGGAAGGCCGCGATAAATTTGTGTGGGAAAGCACTGTCGCTGAAGAACGCGCCGCGAATGTGCATGTGCATACAGGTGTTTCAGAAGATGAATATGTGGCTATGCGTCAAGCGCGGGATAAAACACTTGCGGCCCCCACTTTGTTATTACCGTCTATTCAAGTCAACATGCGCGCTGGGAAGTTGCCACCAGCCGATAGTAATGGCGTGCAGTATATCAAAGTACCCGTGAAACTGGTGCCCAACGCAGCGTGACATAATTTACGCGGACAAAATTGGCGTTTCAGGCTAAGAAAATTTCCAACACTGGAGATATCTATGAATTTCGCATCTGATAATGTTTATGGCGTTGACCCGCGCATCATGCAAGCCATGGTGGATGCAAACCAAGGTACCGATGTTTCCTATTGCCATGATGTTGGGTCGAAGGCTGCTGAAGCTCGGCTTTCGGAAATTTTTGAAAAAGAGGTGAAAGCCTTTTTAGTGGTGAATGGGACTGGTGCGAACAGCCTGGCGCTTTCGGCCATGTGTCCATCATTCGGTGGCGTTATCTGCCATGAGAGCGCTCATATCAACACTGATGAATGCAACGCGCCCGAACTTTTCACAGGCGGCGCAAAGCTGATCACACTTGCTGGTGAAGGCGCAAAAATTACGCCCAACGCAATTACTGACCGGATAAAACAATTTGTGCATGGCGAACATGGCGCCAAGCTTTCGGCATTATCAATTACCAATGCTACAGAACTTGGCACGGTTTATACGCCTGCTGAAATTAAGGCGCTCGCTGCCGTTGTTAAGCCGCACGGCATGAAGATGCATATGGACGGGGCGCGTTTTGCAAATGCGCTGGTGGGTCTGGGTTGTACACCAGCGGAGATGACATGGAAGGCTGGCATTGATGTGTTGTCGTTTGGCGGCACCAAGAATGGCGGCATGTTGCTCGAAGCCGTCGTGTTTTTTGATACATCGCTTGCTGAAGATTTTTTGTTTCGGCGTAAGCGGGCAGGGCAGTTGATTTCGAAAAGCCGTTTTATTTCAGCTCAGATGAACGCCTATTTGCGCGATGATGTTTGGCTGGCCAATGCAAAGCGGGCCAATGATTCGGCGCAGACGCTGGCTCACGGTTTGCAACAGTCAAACCGCATTCGTTTGTCAAATCCCGTCCAAGCCAATGAGGTGTTTGCATATATGCCGCGAGCCACTTTTGATAAGGCGCAAGAACAAGGTGCTCACTTTTATGAATGGCCAATGGCGGGCACGCCAGATGATGAAGTGCACTGCCGGTTTGTGTTATCGTTTGCGACGCCCGAAAAAGATGTGGACCGCTTTGTCAAATTAATCAAAGCGGCCTGATCGATTCAAGCCAAACGTTTTTGAATCGTGCTCCGGGTAAGATAAAGCAATGCCGCAATCACCGCGCCAATTACAATCGTATGCACCCAGTCTTGGTGAATGCGGGTCACTTGGGCAATGAAGGCACCTGCGTCAACGCAGAGCAAAAGCAATGCACCCCAAGCTGTGGTGGCAGGATAGAGAACAGCAGCGGCACCAATAATTTCAACAACCCCCGTAAAAATACGGAACCAGTCGCCAAGACCCACAACGCCAAACTCTTCAACCATCATCGGTTGGCCGCTCAGCTTCATGAAAGCAGCAAAAGCGAAAAGGCCAGCGACCAGAACGCGTAAGACCCAAGTGAGAATGTTGAGAATATTTGGTGACATAGAGTTGTTCCTCTCGAATTATCTAATTACGAAATAGCAGATACTCGGTTCAATTGCAACTTTTAATATTACAATTACTCAAAGATCACCAACCACACATTTCTTCGCCAGCGTTTTATATTGTTTCTCAGTAAACAAAATCGGATTGCCACCTGCTGATGGATCTTTGATCGCCATCGCCGCCACTTCATCCAAGCGCTTTGCATCAATGCCAATATCTTTCAATGCATTTGGAATACCGATTTCTTTGCGCAAGGCCAATATCCATTTCATAAAACCATCAAAGCCGCCTTTGATTTCCAGATAAGCAGCAGCGCGGGCGATATCTTTTTCAATTTTCTTGCGATTAGCCTTCAGCACATAAGGCATAATGATGCCGTTGAGCATGCCGTGAT
>CAXTKN010000320.1:0-2292 GCA_964244805.1 uncultured Aestuariivirga sp. | reverse complement strand
TATTGAGGTGTCACCATAACCCGTAACCCGTAACGCTATGCAGTTAAGTGAGGTGTCACCGTAACCCGAGGTGTCACCGTAATCCCGCCCTAAACCAGCAGCGTCAATTTTTTGCGATGTGACGAAACTAAAACTTCAATAGCCGTCCATAAACAAAACCATTTCGACCGTTCGTACACTCCAAGGCGCATCTCCTCCGCCAGGCATGGGCGCTCGCATGTTTCTAGCGTTCAACTCATCACGAATTTTCCTAATAATCAAAGATGCCGCGCGATGTGCGTCCCATCGACCATAGCCATTTGGCCAGTCAAAATTTAAGCACGCTGCCCATCGCGTACCTCCTCTACCTGGAACCCTTCCTATATATTTCAAAAATGATGGTATTTTTTGATTTTGTGCCGAAAACAGAAGGCCATCCAACCGGCGGACGAGTGAGTAAGAAACACGGCTATCCCAAATGGCTTGACTTTGGTTTTCTCTCTCTAGGTGCGCGGTCAAAAAAGCGGCAATCTTTGTCCACCCACTATTCATCAGGGCATTTTCGTTTTCCCCAAGCAGCGCGGCACGGGCAACTTTTTCGATTTGTTCGGACGTCAAATTCCTTTGCGGCACACCACCCCACTGGAACACTTTTTCAGCGAAGACTAAAGAATCTTTTTTTGCAGACTCATCCCATGGAAATTGGGCAGTAGCTATGGCTTTGGCATCAGCCATGAGCCCAGCCATCTTCTCGGTGGTCGCGGAGTAGTCAACTTTTGGGTTTGGCCAGAAGTAAAGCGCCAATCGGCTTGACCAACCTGCCACAATTTCACCAATTGGTTTTCTACGGTATGTCGCTTGGAACGGAGTGCGCTCTATGTCGTCCACAAGTGCCTTTATTATACCCTCAAGATCGCTGAAAGGTAATCTCGGCGTTAAAGAATTGGATGTCGGTGCAGCATGAGCTGTAAGTTGATTGGTTAGCTGGCTAACTTCGCCTTCCGCAGATACGATTTCAGTATCGGCCTCAAGTATCCTCTCTGCTTCAACCATAAGGGGTTCATCTTCCAACACTTCGTCCAATAATATCATCCCGTGCGCTGTCAGCGTTACAGATTTCACCATTCTGCCAGTACTTTGATTGATGCAACCACCTGAATGCTCTAACAGATGGAGGTTCTCATCGACAAACTTGTTTGTGGCATTCATTGTGTTACGGTATTCAAGAGGTACCACAATACGACATAAAGCATCGAGCCCATGCCCCCTTCCTCCGTCGACTAACTTTTGATATCCGACTGCTTGTGCCAGCCTTGGAACTTTCTCTTTCGGAGAATATCCGCCCCGTGAGTCCACGCCATCAAACCACACAGCCCACAAAGAAATGAATTTGCGATCTTCGAGTTCGGAGTTGTTTGCATGCGGAAATTTCATATTTGTTTTTTCCTCCTCAAATATTGATTATTTTGAATCACGCTGCCTCTACATACGTCTCAGGCCGCAGAATTACGGTGCCAGCGCGTTCTACTTCACCCCCACTTCCAACTTCACATTCAAAGCCCGCATAATCGCCGCAATTGTTTCAAACCGTGGCTTTGATCCTTGGCGCAAGGCTTTGTAAAGCGATTCACGGCCAAGGCCTGCGTCCTTTGCCACCTGCGCCATGCCTCGCGCTTTGGCCACGTCGGAAAGGGCCATCATCAGCACGTCTGGGTTTGCATCTTGCGCCGCAAGGGAAAGATATTCGGCAATCACGGTTTCATTGTTGAGATGATCGGCGATTTCAAAAGTTGAATAGGTCACTTTGGCCGTTTTTGGTTTTTTCATTTTGCGTCCTTTTTAAGTTCACGCGCCAATTTCTTGGCCGTTGCAATGTCTCGCTTTTGCGTGGATTTGCTGCCACCGCAAAGCAGCACATAAACCACCGAGCCTGTGCGTACAAAGTAGACGCGGTAGCCAGCGCCCGCATGAATGCGCATTTCTGACACACCTTCACCAACCGGTTCGCAATCGCCAAAATGGCCCAGCTTTGCGTTGGCTAACCTGTTCAATATTCGGGCTTTTGCAATATCGTCGGAAAGGCCGTCTATCCAATTGATAAAAAGGTTTGAGCGGATAAACGTCAGCATGGTTGTTTGTATCCTAGTGAATACAACAAGTCAAGCTGTTCTGATTGCGGTGACCAAGCTTTACTTCTCACCCCCATCCAACGTCGTCTTCTTGGGCTTGCAAGACTTGTTGTTTGATGGCTCGGAGACATTTAACCCATTAGTGGATTGTGACGAGGGATAGCACCCCGACCGTACGGTGTCA
>CAXTKN010000319.1:0-2312 GCA_964244805.1 uncultured Aestuariivirga sp. | reverse complement strand
GAAAATTTAAAAATTCCAAAATCCCGCACCATCTACATTGGTGATAACGTAAATGATGTCATAGCGGGCCAAAAACATGGCGTTCATTTCATTGGCTTTAGCGAAAGCCAAACCCGTCTTAGGCAGCTTTCCAAAGCAGGTGCAAAATTGTTAAGCTCAAATCACCATGAAACTGCAATGATAACAAAACGAATAATGTCTAGGGAATAAATGATGAGCGGCCATAGTCAATTTGCACTTCTGAAGACAAGACGTTTCCTGCCTCTCTTTATCGCCCAAGCCATCGGTGCATTTAATGACAATGCGTTTCGCTCATCTCTGTCGATGTTGTTTATTTATGGCATGACGAGAGAGGCGCTGCCCGATCCTGAAAGCATCAACAGTCTATCAGCAGCATTACTGATTGTTCCATTCTTCTTATTCTCTGCATTCGCTGGGCAATTGGCCGATAAATATGACAAGGCCGTTATCGCCCGCCGCATCAAGTTGGCAGAAATCGGCCTGATAGCGTTGGCCAGTTATTCGCTGTTTCAAAACAATGTCACTTTGCAGTTGCTGTGCATGTTTCTCGCAGGCATGCAGTCGACTTTCTTTGGTCCGATTAAATATTCCATCCTGCCGCAATATCTAAAGAAGGAAGAGCTTCTCGGCGGCAATGGCATGATTGAGCTTGGCACGTTTGTTTCGGTTCTGTTGGGAACGATCTTTGGAAGCGTTTTCATTTTACGAGAAACTGGCCACGGTGTTGTGGCGGCAACCATGATTGGCCTTGCCATCATCGGCTATGTCGCGGCGTGGTTCATGCCAGCCGCCCCTTCAGCCCAGCCCGACATGAAGATCAATTACAATTTTGTTTCAGAAACATGGCATGTGTTGAAACAATCCTATCAGAAACGTGATGTGTTCCTGGCCATTCTGGGCATTAGTTGGTTCTGGTTCATGGGTGTTGTGTTCCTCACGCAAATTCTGCCTTTCACTAAAAATGATCTGCATGCCACCGAAACAGCGGCCACAACGATCATGGCGATTTTTAGCGTGGCCACCGGATTGGGCTCTGCCTATTGCAATTCACTTCTGAAAGGCAAAATCACGCTTAAATATGTCCCCGTTTCTGCGCTGCTGATGAGCTTGTTTATATTTGATCTCTATTTCGCAGCGGGCGCTTTTGGTTCAATCGGAAGCAATGCCGCGCCCTCAGGCCCAATGACACTTTTCACAACTTTTGCAGGTTTGCGCTGCCTGTTTGATTTATTCTTGATTGCCTTTTTCTCTGGCCTATTTGTGGTTCCGCTTTTTGCGGTCACTCAGTCTCGCACCCCCTATTATCGTCGTGCTCGCATCATCGGTGCCAATAATATCATGAATGCCATATTCATGGTGTCGGCAACTTTGATTTCTGGCGTGATGTTGAAATATGGTATCCCCGTTCGCGCCATCTATGTATTCATGGGAATCGCCAATTTAATTGTCGTGGCTTATCTGTTTGTGAAGATGCCACAAACTCTCTTCGCTTCTGTGGTGCGTTTCCTGTTCCGCTTCTTCTATCAAGTCGAACTCAAAGGCATGGAGAATTATCATGCCGCTGGCAAAAAAGTTTTGATCGTTCCCAACCACACATCATTCTTGGATGGCCCGATGCTTTCTGCATTCTTGCCCGAGCGTGCAGCATTTGCGATTAACACCTATGTCAGCCAAGCGTGGTGGGTAAGGCCAGCTTTCGCGTTGTCGGACATGTGCCCGATTGACCCCACAAACCCTCTCGCACTGCGCAGTTTGGTTGAGCGCTTGAAGCGCAAACAGAAAGTGGTGATTTTTCCTGAAGGCCGCATCACCACCACGGGTGGCCTGATGAAGATTTATGAGGGCCCATCGGCCATCGCCCAAATGGCCGGCGCGCGGGTGTTGCCCGTGCGCATTGATGGCGCGGTCTATTCACCATTCTCATACATGCGTGGCAAGTTGCGACTTCAAATGTTCCCCAAAATCACCATCACATTTTTGCCGCCCGTAAAATTTGAAGCGCCCGCAACACTAAAAGGTTCTGCACTGCGCCAGCACCAAGCCGAAAAACTTTACGACGTGATGTCCAACATGATGTTCAAGACATCAAACATTGATCGCACATTGTGGCAAGCCTTGTTAGATGCTCGTGCCGTGCATGGCGGCAAGCGCGAGATCATCGAAGACATCCAGCGTAAACCAACCACTTATGACCGCATCGTCATGGGCTCGATGGTGCTTGGGCGCAAATTAGCAGCGCTCACACCGGGCGAGAAAAATGTTGCGGTGCTCATGCCAAACTCCACCGCCGT
>CAXTKN010000318.1:0-2336 GCA_964244805.1 uncultured Aestuariivirga sp. | reverse complement strand
CGGTTGGCCTATTCGCTACTCGAGCGCAGCGGAATGGATCAAGCCGCAGTCAACAATGTTTGGGCGGGTGGGCAAAACACGAGAGTAAACTTGCCAGCAACGATACCCGTGCACTTGATCTACGCGACTGCGTTTTCAAGCGAGAATGGCATTGAGTTTCGGACGGATGTTTATGGCCGCGACCGGAAATTGTATGAAGCGCTTTTTGGGAGAGCGGGAACCTGAAGTGCCGCAAGGTCAGCCCTTCAACACCCCACCTGCTGATAAAGCCTTCGCACTCGATTTCACGTGCAAAACAGCTGCACCCTTAGAATCTAAGAACGAACCCACCAAAGCCTCAACATCATCACCCATTGCAAGCTCAAACGCCTCCGCGCCGAAGCTCTTAGCCCACGCAGTGAAATCTGGATTGACGAGGTTGGTACCAGACACCCGGCCCGCATAGTTCTTTTCTTGATGCGAACGGATGGTCCCGTAGATGTTGTTATTTGAAATCACGATCTTTGGTGCCAGCCCATAAGCCATCGCCGTGGCTAGTTCGTTGCCGGTCATCAGCACGCCGCCATCGCCCACAAAACATATCGCCATGCGGTTTGGATAAACCAATTGTGCGGCCACGGCGGCTGGCACGCCAAAACCCATTGCGCCAGCGATGCAACCGAGCAACATGCCCTTAGGAGACATCGGCCAATGACGATGATGCCATGTGCTCATGTTGCCAGCGTCCGTGGTGATGATCGCGTCGGCAGGTGCCAATTTGGCCAGCGCCATCGTCACAACACCAAAATCAACACCGTCATCAGGCATGGGCGATGTAAATTTCTGCGCGGCCCTGGTGGCGGCATTCACGTCGCTCACCCAACGCTCACGCACCGCCGATACGACGCGCACAGTTTGCGACAGGCCATTCAAGACTTGAACAGGATCAGCAACAATTCCAAGATCAGCGCGGATCACTTTGCCGATGGGATCAGCATCGGGATAGATATGCACCAGTGTTTGTTTTGGCACAGGGGCTTCAGGCAGCGTGAACCCAAGTGTCGCAAAATCTCCAAGTCTTGTTCCGACTGCGATAATCAAATCCGCTTCAGCCAAAACTTTGCGTTGAGCCGCCGTGGTGCCGGGCGTTAAGTGGCCTGCAAACAAATCAGAACCATTGTCAAACACATCCTGATTTTTCCATGTCACCGCAACAGGAATGCGTTGTGAAGATGCAAAGCGCGCCAATGCATCTGCTCCCGAAGTGCCACGAAGCTTCGCACCCGCCATGATCAAAGGCCGCTCGGCTTGCACAATCAGCTCTTGAATCTTTAAAATTTCTAGGGGGCCACCACCAATTGAGGGCAGGGGAAAGACGACCGGTTCTGGAGCATCAATTTCATCGCGCAACATATCTTCCGGCAGCGAAATGACAACAGGGCCTGCAACACCCTCGCAAGCAAGGCGGAACGAACGTGGCATGAGTTCGATCAGCTTGGTCCCTTCAGTCACCTCATAAACGGCTTTGGCCATACCGCCAAAGAACTGGCCGTAATCCACTTCTTGAAACACCGACCGCGTGCGCTCGTCACGGGCCACTTGGCCGATCATCACAATCAAAGGAACGCCATCCTGTTCAGCCGAATGAACGGCAATCGATGCATTGGTTGCACCGGGCCCACGACTGACGAGCAATACAGCAGGCTTGCCCGTGAGCTTGGCCTCAGCCATCGCCATGAAACCAGCACCACCTTCATGCCGGCAGACAATGATTTCAATGCCGCTGCCATAAAGCGCATCCAGCAGGGCCAAATAGCTCTCTCCTGGCACACAATAAACCCGCGCCACGCCATGAGCTTTAAGACTGGCAACAATAAAATCAGCAGCGCGCATTATTCACCTCTACATCTCGTCGGTGAATTCATGCCTGTATCGACCAGAGTTGTCGATACCAAAAACCTATTGCGTCGATGCTACCACACCAGCATCGGCTGCCTTTTTATACCAATCAGCTGCAATTTTCGCATCAGGTTGCAGGCCAACCACATTTAACTGTGCAAAAACCTTGGGATCATAGCTGCGCCCCACGCCAAAACTGCCCTGAGCATTACCCATTTCTGATGCACGCATAAAGAATTGCCGCGCCGAAACGATGTCACCGCTTTCTAAAAGCGCGTTGCCTTTGGCGACTAAATCTTCCGCCTCAGATTTTGGTGTCGGAATTGCTGAAGGCTCGTTCAATTTTTCAGTGGCGGTTTCAGGAGCGGCATTAACTGGTGAAACGACAACGGGCAAAGGGAGCGTCGCTGCAGCAATTTCAGAATTTACTTTTCCATCGCCAACTTGAGTTAAAGGCA
>CAXTKN010000317.1:0-2356 GCA_964244805.1 uncultured Aestuariivirga sp. | reverse complement strand
TCCACTTCTTCCCATGAGAGCGAACCATCAGCATTCAGATGATGTGGCTCAGGGTGGATTTTCTTGCGGCAAAGTGAGAGCAATTCTTCAGAGCCGCGCAGCATACAAGGCGTTGTTCCACAGACTTGAATATGCGCTTTCTTGCCCACAGGTGAGAGTTGGAACATGGTATAAAACGTGGCGATTTCATAAACGCGGATGAATGCCATGTTGAGCATCTCGCCCACATATTCCATAGCGGGCCTCGACACCCAACCTTCATTCTGCTCCTGCGCCCGCCAGAGCAAGGCGATCACGGCAGAAGCCTGTTTGCCAGCAGGATATTGCGCAATGGTCTTTTTGGCCCAAGACGCGTTTTCAGCGTTGAACTTGAAGGCAGCGGTAGGTTGGACTGGATCTAAACGACGAACAGACATCAGCGATCAACCTCACCAAACACAATATCAAGCGAACCCAGCACAGCCGAGACGTCAGCCAACTGATGCCTGCGGCACATGAAATCCATGGCTTGCAGATGGGCAAAGCCGGGGGCGCGGAGTTTGCAGCGATAGGGTTTGTTGCTGCCATCACTTACCAGATAGACACCGAACTCGCCCTTGGGGGCTTCGACGGCGGCATAGACTTCACCAGCTGGCACTTTATAACCTTCGGTATAAAGCTTGAAATGGTGGATCAAGGCTTCCATCGAACGTTTCATTTCGCCACGCTTAGGTGGAACCACTTTGCCATCAGTTGAGGAAATTGGCCCCTGCCCTGCGCTTGACGACAGCATGTTCACGCATTGCTTCATAATCCGCACGGACTGGTGCATTTCTAAAACACGGATTAAATAGCGATCATAATTATCGCCGTTCTTACCGATGGGAATATCAAACTCCATTTCGGAATAGCATTCATAAGGCTGGCTCTTGCGCAAATCCCACGCGGCACCGCTGCCCCGCACCATCACACCAGAGAAGCCCCATTTGAAGCAGTCTTCGAGCGACACCACGCCAATATCAACATTGCGTTGTTTGAAGATGCGGTTTTCGGTGAGCAGCGTTTCAATGTCATTCAAACGCGCTGGATGCGTGTCGCAGAAATGGCCGATGTCATCGATTAGTTTTTGCGGTAAATCCTGGTGCACGCCACCGGGGCGGATATAGGCGGCATGCATGCGGCTGCCCGATGCGCGCTCATAAAACACCATCAATTTTTCACGCTCTTCAAAGCCCCAAACGGGCGGCGTTAACGCACCCACATCCAACGCCTGCGTGGTGATGTTGAGCATGTGGGAAAGAATGCGGCCAATTTCGGAGTAAAGAATTCGGATTAATTGCCCACGCTTAGGCACTGTAATCCCAAGCAATTTTTCAACAGCCAGAGCATAAGCATGCTCTTGGTTCATCGGTGCCACATAGTCCAGGCGGTCAAAATAAGGCACGGCTTGGAGATAAGTTTTTTGCTCAATCAGCTTCTCAGTGCCACGGTGGAGAAGACCAATATGTGGATCGACACGGGTGACGACTTCGCCGTCAAGATCGAGGATCAAACGCAAAACGCCATGCGCAGCCGGATGCTGCGGGCCGAAGTTGATTGAGAAGTCACGGGTGGAGTGTTCGGTCATTGCTTCGCCTTTTCGTCGCCGGGAAGCACGTATTCGGTGCCTTCCCAAGGACTGAGGTAATCAAATTGGCGCATTTCTTGAACAAGCTTCACAGGCTCATAAACCACGCGCTTGGCTTCATCATCATAGCGCACTTCAACATGGCCGGTGACTGGAAAATCTTTGCGCAAGGGGTGACCACTGAAACCATAGTCGGTCAAAATACGGCGCAAATCTGGGTGGCCTGAAAACAAGATGCCATAGAGATCAAAAGTCTCGCGTTCATACCAATTGGCAGCAGGAAACACAGAAATCGCCGATGGCACTTGTGTTTCTTCGTCGGCTTGTATTTTTACGCGGATGCGCGTGTTTTTGTGAGGGCTAAGCAAATGGTAGACCACATCAAAGCGCATTTCGCGGGTCGGATAATCAGCGCCGCAAATATCGATAAAGCAGACGAATTTGCATTCGGCGTCATCGCGCAAAAAGGTGAGAACGTCTAAAATGTTTGCGGCTTCAGCATGCAATGTGAGTTCGCCGAATGTGATTTCGTTCGTCACATTCAACTTGCCGGAAATATATGCGCCTAATTCGACAAGATTCATCATCAGCGCTCAATCGTGCCAGTGCGGCGGATTTTCTTTTGCAGCATCAAAATGCCGTAAAGCAAAGCCTCGGCCGTGGGTGGGCAGCCTGGAATGTAAATATCCACAGGCACAATCCGGTCACAGCCGCGCACCACAGAATATGAATAATGGTAATAGCCGCCGC
>CAXTKN010000316.1:0-2368 GCA_964244805.1 uncultured Aestuariivirga sp. | reverse complement strand
CCCAAATGCAAGATCGTATCATCAGACTCTTCGCGGATCACGTCGAGAATATCATCGACCATTACCATACCGACCAGCCGCCCAGTGCTATCGGTCACAGCCGCTGAAACGAGATTGTATTGCTCAAACTTATAAGCCACGTCTTCCTGATCATCCGTCACCGAAAAAACCGTTTGTTCACGGTCCATGATATCGGAGATTCGTTTCTCGCGATTAGAACGCAGCAAGCGGCTGAGCGGCACTGCCCCTTCCAGCCTCTCGCTTTCATCCGTCACATAAATTTCGACAAATGAATCCGGGATGTCTTTGGACGAGCGCGCATGATCAATAACTTTGCCCACACTCCAACTATCGGGCACCGCGAAAAACTCGGTCTGCATCAAACGGCCCGCAGTGTTTTCGGCATAATCCAAACCACGGCTGAGGGTGACGCGGTCTTCTTTCGAAACTTTTGAGAGAATCTCAACCTGCTCACTCCGCTCCATATCTTCGATGAGATAAAGCGCATCGTCAGTATCGAGCTTTTTAATCGCGGACGCGATCACGTCATTGGGCAGATCATCCAAGATGGCATCGCGCGTGCCCTCGTCTAATTCGGCTAAAGCTTCAACGTCAAAATTCTTGCCAAGCACTGCGATCAGTTGAACACGGCGCGGTTGCTCGATGGCCTGCAACACGTCCGCCATATCAGCAGCGTGCAGTTCGCGCGTTAGAGCGCGTGCTGATTTTACATCATCAGCATCGAGTGCAGTTAACAGATCAACAAGAAAGGCGGGCTTTAAAGCGCCCCACTCGTCTCGGATCTGGGCAATGTGATCAATTTCACTCAATCCACGCCCCTTCCCATCCGAAACCATGCTTAACAATTTGCCAATCTTCTGTGTAAACGCTTTTACGTAAACAAAAGATTGGTGCGGCCAAGAGGACTCGAACCTCCACGAGTTTCCCCGTTACCACCTCAAGGTAGTGCGTCTACCAATTCCGCCATGACCGCATGCCAAATTGCGCAAGTTCGCGGTGAATAACAGGCGTTTGGTTGAAGTGCAACCCCTCCCCTGCAAATCCCGCATGGTTAACAAATTTAAAACAAATTACCTAGCATTTACATAGACTTGTATCACCAAAACCAACCCGGCCTAAATATGGCTTTGTTATGATGACCGCACAATAAAAAAAGAAGTGGGTCGTCAAAATGAAATTTAACAAAGCAGTGGGGACTGCGCTTTTAGGAGCAACGCTTCTAAGCGGTCCTGCCTATAGCGCGAAGATACAATCTATAACGCCTCCCAGCGCTAAGGGCGAACTCACTTTGTCAAATTTCGCCAAGGAATATGATGGCACGCCAGCGCCAATTGGTTATGTGAATTTCTGCGCCCGCGGTGAACTCGAATGTCAATTCAAAGGCGGCAAAGTTGAGCGCATTGCAATGAGCGCAGAACGCTTCGACCAGCTCAATCAAGTCAATACCTATGTCAACACCAAGATTAAGCCAGTTGGCGATCAGGAACTTTACGGCGTTCCAGATTTCTGGACTTATCCCGTATCTGCGGGCGACTGTGAAGATTACGTGTTGCTGAAGAAGCGTTATTTGCAAGGGTTGGGCTTTTCAGCAGATGAACTTTTGATCACCGTCGTCTTTGACGAAAACGGCGAAGGCCACGCAATTCTCACCGTGATGACCGACAAGGGCGATTACATACTCGACAACCGTCGCAATGAAATCCTTAGTTGGAAAGACACGGGTTACAAATTTCTCAAACGCCAATCACAGCTTGATCCAAAAAAATGGATCAGCCTGCAACACAATACACCGCAGGTTTTGGTCTCAAGCCAAAGCAAATAGCAGCGTTTGAATTCGAGTCAGGTCCGGCCGGCGTCCCCATCCCCCAAGCTGCCGGACTTCCTGGAGCCGACACAGATCCCACCCTGTGTCGGCTTCTTTTTTATTAAATGGCTGTGAGGCCAGCCTTGAAGCGCTGCCAATTGCGCACATAGCCTAGGGCAGATTTAGCTAAACCTTCGGCTTCTTCCACAGAAAGCACACGCACAATTTTGCCGGGCGCACCCAGCACAAGAGAATTATCAGGAATGATTTTGCGCTCCGGCACCAAGGCATAAGCTCCGATCAAACAGTTTTTGCCAATCACCGCGTGGTTCATCACGCAAGCGCCCATGCCCACCAGCGAATTATCGCCGATCACACATCCATGCAAAATTGCCTTGTGGCCAATCGTGCAATTTTTGCCAATGGTTAGTGGTGCGCCCATATCGGAATGCAGCACACAGCCATCTTGAATATTGCTGCCCTCGCCCACTTCAATCCATTCATTGTCACCGCGCAGCACCGCACCAAACCATACGCTGGCCA
>CAXTKN010000315.1:0-2388 GCA_964244805.1 uncultured Aestuariivirga sp. | reverse complement strand
CGCGAACAGGTCGAACGTACCTTCTCGTCACACCTGGGCATTCGCCTGATCACGGTGCGCGCCGAAAGACAGTTTCTGGACGCGCTGGCCGGGCAGGCGGAGCCTGAAGTCAAGCGGAAACGGATTGGTGGCACATTCATCCGTATTTTCGAACAGGCGAGTTCGGACGCCGGCAAGGATGCGAAGTTTCTGGTGCAGGGCACCTTGTATCCTGATGTGATTGAAAGTGTATCATTTACGGGTGGCCCATCTGTCACCATTAAGTCACATCACAATGTGGGTGGATTGCCAGAGCGGATGAACATGAAGCTGGTTGAACCGCTTCGCGAACTCTTCAAAGATGAAGTTAGAAAGCTTGGCCAAGAGCTTGGTTTGCCAGCGCATTTTATTGGGCGTCATCCATTCCCGGGGCCTGGCCTTGCGATCCGTTTGCCCGGTGGTGTGACACGGGAGAAGCTTGAGATTTTGCAAAAAGCCGATGCGATCTACATCGAAGAAATTCGCAAAGCTGGTTTGTATGATAAAATCTGGCAGGCTTTCTCTGTTTTGCTGCCCGTGCGCTCAGTCGGTGTGATGGGCGATGGCCGCACCTATGACCGCGTGTTGGCATTGCGCGCTGTGACTTCAGTTGATGGCATGACGGCGGATTTCTATCAGTTCGATATGAATTTTCTGGGCCGCACCGCCACGCGCATCATCAATGAAGTGAAAGGTGTGAGCCGTGTGGTTTATGATGTGACCAGCAAACCGCCGGGGACGATTGAGTGGGAGTGAAAGTCACACCTTCGTCGAGTTTAACGCATCTTCAATTTGACTGCGAAAGTGCAGAAGCATTTCTGCTAGTTGTTGTTTTTTTGATTGGAAACGTACCGAAGGCAGCGGGATTGAAATTGCGAAGATGTTTCCGGTTGCACTTTGGAAAGCTGTGCCAATCGCGCTGATGCCTTCCATGTGCTCGTCATTGTCTTCGGCAAAACCATTATTTCGTGCAACTTGAATTTCGCTCAGCAAGCGATTTAAGTTTGCAGGCTCAGTGTGAATGGTTGAACGCAGTCTGCTCAATACATCGTCATCTGACATGAATGAAAGAGCCGCCTTGCCATTTGCCGTGTTGTGGAGCGGAAAGATTTCGCCAACAGAAGAAATGGTGCGCAGCCGTTGGCTGCCTGAGACTTGATCAACAAATACCAAATGATCACCCTTAAGTTCTGCCAGGTCGACAGTTTCGCCAGTGCTATGTGAAAGCTCCTTCAGATAAGGGTGTGCTATCTCAACTACATCAATACGTTGGGCCAAAGCGATTGCGTGGAGACCAAGGCCAATACGAATGCTGCGGTGGGTGCCATCGGTTTGCAGCAATCCTTCTGTGACCAGCGCATTCACAATGCGCTGCACAGTTGAACGGGGCAGGGCCAGTTCTGCTGCTATTTCACCAAGGCTCAGACCCGCATTAGAAGCACCGCAAACCCGCAATACCGCTGCTGCTCTTGAAATGACTTGAATGCCGAGTTTGCGCATGATTGCTTCCTATAGTGTATCGTAATGCAGTGCAAGTTTTTCATATTGACAAGTGTTTTGGCATTATCGTACCGTATTGCAAAACAATAAATGTGGGAGGAACAACACGATGGTCAAAGTGCGTGGCATCGAATTTCAGGGAAATCTGGATAATGCGATGGGGCTTGAGTTCACGAACCTGTCGCATCGGTGGGGGTTTCAATGTCCGAACTGGCCATATTTCCCAGATGTGAAAATCGAGCGTATTCACTACATGGCCAAATCTGGTGTGTTGTCACAACGCATCACCACTTCGATGCATTCGACAACGCATATCGATGCGCCAGCCCATGTTGTTCAAGGAACGCCGTTCATCGATGAAGTGCCGCTGCCACATTTCTTTGGTTCTGGCATTGTGGTGCCGATGCCGAAGAAAAAGTGGGAATCGATCACGGCCGATGATTTGGAAAAAGCCTGCGGTAAATCCATTCGTCCGCATGATGTGTTAATTCTGAATACCGGCTGGCACAAAGTTTATGAGGATGGTGATTACTTTGCATATTGCCCGGGTTTTGTGCCTTCGGCCGGACAATGGATGGTTGATCACCAGGTCAAAGTGGTTGGCCATGATACCCAAGCTAATGATCATCCACTGGCCACAGCCATCGGCCCGCAGCGCAACGGCCCTTTGTTGCCGCATTTGGAAAAAGAATATTTCGAATGGTCGGGCGGCCATGATTGGGCCAAAGATTTTCCAGATTGGGAACCCGTGCACCAAATTCTTTTTAAAAATGGCATTCTCGGAATTGAAAATGTCGGTGGAGATTTGGATTCTGTAACGGGCAAGCGTTGCACTTTCGCGTTCTTCCCTTGGAATTGGGATAAAGGTGA
>CAXTKN010000314.1:0-2404 GCA_964244805.1 uncultured Aestuariivirga sp. | reverse complement strand
AAAAATGATGGGCTCGGTTCACGCCAGCCTGGCCGCGTTTACGCGGGGCGCTAAGCTCTTGCGTCAATCACTTTGAGCAATTGCGTTATCACTTTTTGACGGTCTGGCGAGACTTCCAACGCGAGCCATTCATACATCAATTGCCGCAAGGTGGTGGGAACCGCGCCAGCCTGAAAAAGACGCATGTCAAAAGCCTGCGAATGACGATTATTTCGAGCCGCTATAAAGTCTTTGAGCAAAAAGACCTCAAACCCGATAGCAAGGCCATGCAAAGCGCATGTTGTGACTTGTTCTTCCAGATAGACTCCAGCGATCAATAAGCGTTGCCTGCCATCTCCCGCACCAGTTGCCAATTCAGATTCAATCTCAGCAAGGCAAGCGACGTTGATGAGGTGGTCGCTACAATTGCGGATTGGGATGCTCAACTCTGAACAAACCAAATTTACGAAATCAGCTTCGTCTGAAGACACTCCTTCACTTCGCAGATAAAGGAGTTGGCACTCGCCATCTGAAACAATCACTGCCATCAGTTTCTACTCCCCCTGTCCCTATTTCATTCAAAGTCGTCTTCCATTCCCATAAGGGATTTACCTCGAAATCCTTGCCGTCAGGACACGCTCAGGCACGCAAAACTATTGAACCGGAGAGAGCCCGACTTTCCAGCGCCTTTTGTGCCGCTGCGGCTTCAAAGAGTCCAAACTGATGCGGGGCGTCAATCCGTATTTTCTGGTTCATCACAGCGTCGAAAAAGCGGCCCGCATGTTTCAAAACCGCCGCGCGCGTTTCTGTGTAGTGGCCATAATTCGGACGTGACAAGGTTACTGATTTACTGGCCAGTTTGCCGATCTCATATGATCCGATGTCTCCAGAGGCCTGCCCGAAACTCACTAGGTTTCCTCGCGGTTTGAGAACACTCAACGAGCCTTCAAATGTGTCTCTACCAACCGCGTCATAGACGGCATCAACACCTAACCCATTCGTGATTTTCATCACGGCCTCACCGAAATCTTGCTCCGCATAGTTGATCGCGTAATTTCCACCCAAGGCCAATATCTTGTCGACCTTTTCCTGGGTGGATGTTGTCCCGATTACTGTTGCGCCCAGTGCCTTGGCCCATTGCACCATGAGTTGCCCCACTCCGCCTGCCGCTGCGTGGATCAACACCACATCCCCTGGCTTGACCTGATAAACATCATGTAAAAGGAAACTTGCCGTGATCCCCTTCAACAGTGATGCAGCAAGAAGTTCGTCAGACAAAAAGTCCGGCGACGAAACTAAAAAATCCGTCTTCATCACCCGCAAGTCAGTATAGGCCCCGGGAGGGGCGCAAGCATAGGCAACGCGGTCTCCCACCTTAAATGATCGAACCGAGGGGCCGACACTTTCAATTACGCCAGCAGCCTCCATGCCAAGAATGCCGGGCGGCACTACCAGTTTGAAATAGCCAGTCCGCGCGTAAACATCGATATAGTTGACGCCGATATAGCGCTGCCTGATGCGCACTTCCCCTTCTTGCGGTTTGGCAACTGTAACGGATTGCAACTGTAAGACTTCAGGTCCGCCATAGGCTTGCATCACAATGGCCTTCGCAACATCGCCCGAACCAGTCAAAGTAGCGGCTAAAGGCTTTGTCTGGGGTGCCGTAGCTGGAACAAGGTCGATACGGCCCCGCAATTTCTGTTTGATGGCGCGAAAGCCTGCCTCATAGATGCTTTCGGATACAAGTTTTTCGAGCTCTTTTTCTCTGCCTTTCGGGGTCAAAAATTTTGAGCGCCATTCCCAGAAAGTCTGTTCACCATCAGTCACCGGAAGCAGCTTTACGCTCGCCACATAGCCCATGAGTGGCAACGGGGCTTCGAGAATACAGTATTCAAATTTATGCTCTTGATCGGATAGCGATAGAAGCTGCTCGCGAATGCGCGAGCCGTCAGAAAGCTGGAAGTCACGGACAGCACCGACCATATCCGCAGGTCTAGTTTCCTCAATCCGGCTTTGCTTGACCGCCGGGTGCCATGTGTCATGGCCGTTAAAGTCCCGCAACAAATCCCACACTCGCTCTAATGGCGCATCTACAATTGTTGATCGGCGAATTTCCACCATTGGCTAACGACGGCCAAAACGGGATTTTAATTCGGTGAAGGCCGCTTGAAAAACGTTTTGTCCAATATCCTTTACGAGTTGTTCCTCGCGCTCTGGGGCCGCATCAAATGTGGCGCGCCAGGTGGCCAAAGTGCCATTGCCATCGGTAATCGGGAACAGCGCCAAAGTTGCGATGTAGTTCTCAACACCCATCGGGCTTTCGAGAATTGAATAGGTGCACGACATGTCAAAATCCGAAAGCGCCAAGAGCCGTTCCCTGAACTTGCGGCCGTCCTTCAGCCGAAAACTCCGGATGCACCCCACC
>CAXTKN010000313.1:1178-2433 GCA_964244805.1 uncultured Aestuariivirga sp. | reverse complement strand
CATTCCTCCCCGACTACCGGGGAGGACAGTCTGCGCAGCAGACAGGAGGGGGCTGTGATATGACCACCCCCAACTTCACCTTCGAAATCACAGCACTCAGCCAAGGCCACACTCTCATCTGCGGTATCGATGAAGCAGGGCGTGGGCCTTGGGCTGGGCCTGTTGTGGCGTCGGCTGTGATTCTTGATCCGAAAAACATTCCGCAAGGTCTCAATGATTCCAAGAAACTGAACGAAGCCAAGCGCGAAGCTCTGTTTGATCCTATCGCACGCTCATCGCAGGTTGGCATCGGCATTGTGAGTGCTGCCGAGATTGACGAAATCAACATTCTTCAAGCGACGTTCCTCGCTATGCAACGCGCTTTTGATCAACTCGAAATCAAGCCCGACCTCGCATTGATTGACGGCAACAGATCGCCAAAACTAAATTGCAAAACCCAAACCATCATTGGCGGCGATGCATTATCACTTTCGATTGCGGCAGCATCAATCATCGCCAAGGTGACACGAGACCGCGTCATGCATCAGCGCGATCAAATCTATCCGCATTATGGTTTTGCCCGTCACAAAGGCTACGGCACAGCGGCCCATGCTGCAGCGCTCGCCATCCATGGCCCCTGCGCCGAACACCGAAAATCCTTCAAGCCCATCGCTCTTATCCTATCGCGTTAACCATTATTAAGCTTTTGGATTCACAGCGACTCCGCAAAGATTCATAACCCCTTCATTGGTTGCGTTGCGTACAGGGGAATTAAAAAATTGGGTTATGAATCGAAGTTAGATGTGCGTCCCCTTCATGATCAAATTCTGATGGGTGATTGCTTAGAGCAACTCAAAAAAATCCCCACAGGCTCGGTCGATCTCGTCTTCGCTGACCCTCCATATAACTTGCAACTCGGTGGTGATTTGCACCGCCCTGATGAAAGTAAAGTAGATGCGGTGGATGATGATTGGGATAAGTTTGCAAGCTTTGCCGAATATGATGCGTTCACCAAAGCCTGGCTTTCCGAATGCCGCCGTGCACTCAAACCAAATGGCGCTTTATGGGTGATTGGTTCTTATCATAATATTTTCCGCGTCGGCTCGATCCTGCAAGATTTGGGCTATTGGATTTTGAATGACGTGGTGTGGCGCAAATCCAACCCCATGCCAAATTTCCGTGGCCGCCGTTTTACCAATGCTCATGAAACTTTGATCTGGGCGGGCCGCGAAGAAAAATCCAAATATTGCTTCCACTATGAAGCCATGAAAATTTT
>CAXTKN010000313.1:0-1078 GCA_964244805.1 uncultured Aestuariivirga sp. | reverse complement strand
AAGGATAATTCAGGATCAATCCATAAAGTGGGCGCACATGTGCAAAACGCTGAAGCTTGCAACGGTTGGACGTATTGGCACGTGCGCCGTGGGCCAAATTTGGTGCCGATTGATTTATTGCGGCAGCAAGTGCGCGCCGAACTGGCGAAGGCTGCTTAACGAGAAAGAGCCCTCATCCCCCTTCGGGACCTTCTCCCACTTCGCTTCGCTCGCGGGCGAAGGCGATAAATATTATATGCCTTCTCCCGTTTGCCCCTTGGCAAATGGGAGTAAGGTCCCGAAGGGGGATGAGGGCACTTCCTTTCTAACGTCCCTTCATCGCCAGCACAGCAACTTTGCGCATGAGTGATGGCAGAGCTTCAGTTGCCAACACTTTTGTTTTAACAAAGCGCCCATCAAGCACAAGCTGTGCGACTTGCGTTTTCCACACGATCAGTTCCAAACGAAAATGTGTAAAGGTGTGTTCGACTAATCCGATCTCTTTCTTCCACTCCGCTTCAAAGGGTGCTTCAAACTTGATACGCTTTCCATCAACCCAATCGCTTGATGGAAATTCCGTCATGCCGCCGAGCAAACCTTTGCTTGCACGCGTGCGCACCAACACATCGCCCTTCGCATTCTCAATCCAATAGACATGGCCATAGCGTGTTGGCACTTTTTGTTTCGCGGCTTTGAGTGGCAGTGACGCGGCAATGCCTTTGATGCGCCCAGCGCAATCACCCGCCCACGGACAAATCATGCACGATGGCGACTTCGGCGTGCAGATCGTTGCCCCCAAATCCATTATGGCTTGCGCAAAATCACCTGAGCGTTTTTGTGGAACGAGGGCTTGGGCCAACGCGCGAATGCGCGGCTTAGATGCGGGTAGGGGTTCCTCTATGGCATAATAACGTGAAACCACGCGGTCAACATTTCCGTCCACTGCTGCTACTGACACGTCAAAAGCAATCGCCGCAATGGCCCCCGCTGTATATGGCCCAATGCCGGGGAGTTTTTGCAATTCCTCAAGTGTCTGCGGAAAAACACCGCCCGCCGCCGCAACAACCTTTGCACAAGCATGCAAATTGCGCGCGCGAGC
>CAXTKN010000312.1:0-2444 GCA_964244805.1 uncultured Aestuariivirga sp. | reverse complement strand
CTTGCGTGGGAGAAGGTGCCGACAGGCGGATGAGGGCCTCTTTACCACGCGTTCGAAAAGGGCAACTTATTGGCCTCTCAGCCCATCATTGTTTCTAACCACGCCGTGTGAGCCATTTGTCTAAGCCGACAAAGCCTATTGCTAAGATTGAAAACGCCAAAAGCAAGATTACTACATTAAGTGCCATTTGTACTGGCGGCAATGATGTTGGATCCATGAACCAGTATGCATACCAGCCATCAGAAGAACCTCTAATTAAAGCGTAGATAAAATAAGCGAGGGCGGGAACCACTGCCCAAACGGCGCTCCGCCATTGCAATTGTCCGTGGGCGGAGAAAAACCAAGACACCACAAACAACACAGGTGTTGCATCGTGAAGCCCGTGATCCACCACAGCCTGCCATCCTGTGGGTTGCCAGATTGCGCGGAGAGCAACGGAATATACCAAGCCAACAATAAAAATCGCAGTTGCAGTTGCAAGGCGCGCATTCGGGTGAGCCAAAATTGAATTCGGTCTTATCGCCATCGCAGTTGCGACCAATGCAACAGCAACGTTCGTCAGTATGGTGAAAAATCCAAAAAACCGCCAAATGGCTTCTAAAACACTAGCGCCTTCACCAGTCATTTTTTGAACAATGAGCACGAGTTGAACTGCTAAGGCGCACCACGCGACTAATGCTGTCAACGTTGCAAAAGTTTTTGAAGCCATGACCTTGTCAACGCAGCCTGTTACTTAACCAGTTCCTGCACTTCGACCAATTTGGACTTACGCCCATAGAGGCAAAGCATTTTTCCTGATGCGCCTTTCATGTGTTTTTGCGGATAGATCCCGCTCACCACCCGAACGTCATATCCTGCAGCGTCTGAAAAATGGCTGCTTGCTGAAACACTTGCTTTGGTCAGCCCGGAAGCAGCAATGCAGGCCTTAGCCGAATCTGCATCAAGCTTTGCCCATGCATCAGGTGAAGAGGCACTAGCTTGAGGTGAAAGGGTAGTAACAAAAACAATAGCCACGGTACTCGCGAATTTCATAAAATTCATCTGCACATTACCTTGATATTTGGTTCTAAAAAAACTGATAGTCGATATGAAATAGCTATCTGACAAACGTCTCAACCAGCGCAGGCAGATCTACCATTTTGCTGAATATCGCTTCAGCGCCGATGTCTTTGAGTTTTGTGCCGTGGGCCTGTTGGTCTTCGTAGGTGCCGGTGAATCCAAGCGTCCAGCAGCCTGCGTCGACTGCGGCGGTAACGCCAGCGATGCTGTCTTCCACCACCAAACAATTATCGGCTTTGGTGCCGGCATTTTTGGCGGCGAGGAGATACATGTCGGGCGCGGGTTTGCCTTGGGGCACGTCTTCGTAAGTGACGATGGCATTTTTGAAATAAGGGAGCAGGCCTGTGAGCTGGAGTGCGAGCTTCACGCGATCCTTCGGGCCGTTCGACGCAATCGACATGGAGAGGCCCATGTTGCGGATATCCTCTAGCGCATCGCGCACGCCGCGCACGAGTTTAAGCTCGGTGCGGTACATTTCATTCATGCGGTTGTTTTTGAGGTCGGACAGATTTTCAGGCAGTTTCGTGCCGTGTTCTTTTTCAAGCGCTCTGATCATGTCTTGAAAGGTTGTGCCAACAAAGCGCCGATGGGCTTCGGCTTCGGTGATCCTGATGCCAGCCCGGGTTAGGATTTCAACATCGGCGCGCATCGACAAGGGTTCGCTGTCGACTAAAACGCCGTCGCAATCAAATATGATGTGAGAAATGCTCATATATAATCCTCAAGCGCCCAAATGCCGGAAAGCGGCTATAACGTCAACATAGACTTCACGTTTGAACGGAATAATTAATTCCAGCATTTCATCCATTTTAGCCCAGCGCCACGCGTCAAACTCTTGTTTGTGGCCGGGTGGCTGGAGGTTGATTTCACTGTCTAGCCCGGTGAATTTCAAAGCAAACCATTTTTGTTTCTGGCCGCGATATTTGCCACCCCAGCTTTTGCCGATCAAATGTTCCGGTAGATCGTAATTATACCAGTTGGGCGCTTCAGCAATGATATGGGCATTGGTGACGGCGGTTTCTTCATAAAGTTCGCGCATGACGGCTTTGGCTGGGTCTTCGCCTGCATCTATGCCGCCTTGGGGCATTTGCCACCATTTGCCAACGCCATCATCATTTTGTTTTTCAAAGCGGCGGCCGATCCAGACCAGGCCTTGGGCGTTCAATAGCATGACGCCGACGCAGGGGCGGTAGGCCACGATTTCAGGTTTTACGCGTTCAGTCATCCGAGCCTGCCTTTGAAGGCGGCAGATGCCGGCATGATGACGATGCCACGGTCTGCCGCTGTTTTGGCCCATTCGCTGACCGCTTCGATGGTGGTTTCAAGGCCGGTTCCAGTGCCTATTGCCATGCCATTGGTTTTGGCTTCTTCTTCGAGCAAATTGA
>CAXTKN010000311.1:0-2451 GCA_964244805.1 uncultured Aestuariivirga sp. | reverse complement strand
GAAGGCCGGGGCTGGGCTTAATAACTTAAAAAAAGCCCAATCCCGGCCTTCGCCGGGATGACGATTTGGGTGATTTTCAATTTCAGTTATCTGCTTCATGCCCAAAAATTAACGATCCCCATTTAAAAATTCGGGCATGAAAAAAATCATCCCCTATCTTCCTGTCGCCCTTGTCGTTGTCGCCGTCGGTGTAATTGAATATGCCCAAGGCCGATTGCTGATCTGCAAGTGTGGCTACGTCAAACTCTGGGAAGGCGTAGTCAACAGCGCTGACAATTCTCAACATATTGCTGATTGGTATTCGCTCTCACACATTATCCACGGCTTTCTGTTTTATGGGCTGACCTATCTCGTCATGCGGCGCGCTTCGATGGCATGGCGGCTTGGGTTGGCGACATTGATTGAAGGCGGTTGGGAGCTTCTCGAAAACTCGTCTTTCATCATCAATCGCTACCGTGAGGGCACAATCTCACTGGATTATTTTGGCGATAGCATCATCAATTCAACCAGCGACATAGGCTTTATGGTCATTGGCTTTTTCATCGCATCAAAACTGCCATGGAAAACCACTGTTGCCGCTGCCATCTTAATGGAATTACTGGCGCTCTATGTGATCAGAGACAATCTCACGCTCAACATCATCATGCTGCTTCATCCACTCGAGGCGATAAAGAACTGGCAGGCGGGAGCTTAAAGCACCCGCCCAATATTCAATTAAGGTTGGTTTTCGCAGGTAATAGAGTTAAACGCATAACAACCTGGTCCTTTGCAAATCTTGCCATTGCCTATGAAACGTGAAGGTTTCACTCCGGGTGGCACAGGCGATGATTGCTCGAAGTCTGAAGCGTCATCATACCCCTTGGCATCGCAAAACGCGTCAGCCGCATCTTGGCCACAGCCAATACCTTTGGTTTCACAATAGTTCACACGGTATCCGCCAAGCTTTGGCTTATTGTAAGTCTTTTCAATTCCGCCGGAACCACCTCCACCACCTGGTGGCGGCACGGGTGGCGGGCCAGGAGGAGGCGCATCGGGCTTTACACATGTCAAATAAGTAAAGCCGTCACAAGTTGGATCGCTGCAAACTTGCCCTGTGCCTTGAACAATGGTCGGGGTGGAAGCACCAATATCGACCGCCTCGACAAAATCATTAGACTGCACATAGCCTTTGGTTTGGCAAAATTTATCCGCAGCAGGCTTGCCACACAGAGCACCCCATTGCAGGCACCAATCAATCATAAACGGGCCAGCTTTAGGTTTAGCAAAAGTCTGTTCAGCGGCTTGCGCGCCTCCAAACATCATCGTGAGCCCCAAGAGGCCAGCCGTGACTAAAATTCCAAATTTCATGAGACGCTCCATCTAAGGCCCCCGCCCAGTGAATCATATCTAACAGAGAATCAAGAAAAGTGCCAATGTCAAACCAGTGTCGGAAATTCAGTAGTCTCAGGCGTTTTCCCCCTGCCATTTTGGCTGGGTTCAACTAATCTCCCAATCAGGAGAAAACACCATGCAATCAAAAGTCATCATCACCTGCGCCGTCACCGGATCAGGCGATACTGTGGGCAAACACCCAGCCATTCCCGTCTCACCGGAACAAATCGCCAATTCAGCTCTCGAAGCAGCTTCCGCTGGTGCCACGATTGTCCATTGCCACGTGCGCAATTTAAAAACCGGCAAAGGCACCCGCGATGTGAACCTTTATGCCGAAGTGATGGAACGTATTCGCGCCAAGAATACAGACGTGATCATCAACCTCACCGCTGGCATGGGCGGCGATCTTATCGTGGGTGACGGCGAAGAACCGATGAAATGGGGCGAAGGCACAGATTTGGTTGGCCCGGCCACAAGGTTGCTTCACATCAAAGAACTGCGCCCGGAAATCTGCACGCTGGATTGCGGCACACTGAATTTTGGCGATGGCCAATCCATCATGATCCAAACCCCAACGCAACTGCGCGAGCAAGCCAAACTGATCAAGTCTTACGGCGTGAAGCCGGAAATGGAAATTTTCGATTCAGGCAATCTATGGTTCGCCAATCAGCTAGTAAAGGAAGGCCTGATCGATGGCCCACCGCTTTACCAACTCTGCCTCGGAATACCGTGGGGTGCGCCTTTTAATACCGAAACTATGGCCTACCAAAAATCACAAATGCCAGAGGGTGCTGTCTGGGCTGCTTTTGGTATTGGCCGCAATGAGTTTCCAGCCGTGGCGCAAGCCGTGTTGCTGGGCGGCCATGTGCGTGTGGGGCTAGAAGATAATCTTTATCTCGATAAAGGTGTTTTTGCATCTAACGGCACGCTGGTAGAACGCGCGGTGAAGATCATAGAGATTTTGGGAACGAAGGTTGCAACACCTGATGAAGGTCGCGCGATTTTGGGATTGAAGAAATGAAAATCAAAACCGTCGGCATCGCTGGTACAGGCCTCATCGGAGCGGGTTGGGCGGCAAGG
>CAXTKN010000310.1:0-2464 GCA_964244805.1 uncultured Aestuariivirga sp. | reverse complement strand
GCCAAAGGTCCGTGGGCGGATTATTTTAAAGAACGCATGAAGGCGAAGAAATAATGGCTAGCAAACCTTATCGTTTAGCGCAAGGCGGCAGCCTGATTGATCGCTCGCGCAAAGTGACATTCAGCTTTGATGGCAAGGATGTTTCTGGTTTTGCAGGTGACACATTGGCTTCGGCTGTGCTCGCATCAGGCCAGAAGATTTTCGGACGCAGTTTCAAATATCATCGCCCGCGTGGGCTCGTGGGCCTCGGCTCAGAAGAAATGAACGCGCTCATCGGCGTGGGCCAAGGCAACAAGCACGAACCAAATTTGCGCGCCACGCAGATTGAAATTTTTGATGGTCTCACAGCTGAGAGTCAAAACCGCTGGCCGTCCCTCAAATATGATATTGGTGCGATCAATTCCAAATTCTCGCGTTTCTTACCCTGTGGCTTCTATTATAAAACCTTCATGTGGCCGCGTTCATTCTGGAAACATGTGTACGAGCCTTTCATCCGCAAAGCCGCAGGCCTCGGAAAGGCGCCAGAAGGCCGCGATACAGACACGTACGAACATATGCATATTCATGCTGATGTTATTGTAGTCGGCGCAGGCATTGCTGGACTTGCCGCCGCAGAAGCTGCAGCGATGGCTGGTGCAAAAGTTTTGCTGTGCGATGAAAATCCGGTGTTGGGCGGCATTGCTGATCTAACCGCTGGTACTATCGATGGTGAATGTGTTGAGGATTATGCAAAGGCCTTGGCAGCACGGTTGAGCGCAATGCCAAATGTGCATGTGCTTTCGCGCACCACAGTCGTTGGCCATTTTCATCAAAATTATTTGATGGCGTTTCAACGCGTGGGTGATCATGACCCCGCTATTCTTGCGTCTGGTGCACCTAAGCACCGCCTCTGGAAAATCCGTGCGCATCATGTAATCGTTGCCACTGGAGCACTCGAACGCCCAATCGCATTCGCCAATAATGATCGCCCCAACATCATGCTGGCTTCGGCCGCGCGCGGCATGATTGGTCGCTATGGCGTAACGCCGGGCAACACTGGCATTGTGTTCACCAATAATGATGATGCTTATCTTACGGCCTTCGCGCTCAAGAAAGCTGGCATCAATGTGCGCGTGGTTGATTCACGCTCGCGGTCGGATGGTGATCTTGTAAAACGCGCGATTGCTGATGGTATTGATGTGTCACTTGGCTCCGTGATCTCCGCCGTTGAAGGCACGTTGGAAGTGAAGGCCGTGAAGATTGCTGCATACCGCAAAGGCCAAGGTCGTGTGATCACTGAGCGCCGCGTTGAGTGTGACTTTATCGCCATGTCTGGCGGTTGGAATCCTGCGCTTCATCTCTGGTGTCACAATGGTGGTAAGATTCAATTTGATGACGCATTGCAAAGCTTCCGTCCATTATCTCACACTGATGCCATCACCGCCATCGGTGCTGCAAATGGCACGATGAGCGTGGAGGCGACTTTAGCTGAATCACAAGCTGCTGGTGAAGCCGCGGCTAAGTCGGTTCTAAAAAAGGCGAAAGCTGCAAAGGCTACAAAGTTCAAAATCGAAGAACCGGTGCGCGGCGCTGTGGAGTCGATGTGGTTCGCGCCTGCCACTGGTCTTTATAATGAAGGCAACAAACACTTCATCGATTTCCAGAATGACGTGACGGCCGCTGACCTCGAACTTGCACAGCGCGAAGGTTATGAATCGATCGAGCATACCAAGCGCTACACCACATTCGGCATGGCCACTGATCAAGGCAAGACATCAAACATCAACGGTCTCGGCGTTCTTTCAGAAGCAACAGGCAAAACCATACCGGAAATTGGTACAACAACCTTCCGCCCGCCCTACACGCCTTATTCATTCGGTTCGATTGCGGGTGCCCATACTGGCGCGTTGTTCCTGCCCATTCGGCAGACGCCGATTTTTAATTGGCACAAGTCGCATGGCGCAACATTTGAACCTGTTGGCCAATGGCGCAGAGCTTACACCTATTCACAAGTGGGCGAAGACAAACACGCATCAATCACCAGAGAAATCCTCTGTGTGCGGAATAAAGTGGGCATGCTTGATGCATCTACGCTCGGCAAGATAGAGATCAAAGGGCCAGATGCTGCTGAGTTTCTTGACCGCATGTACACCAATACATTCTCCACCCTCAAAGTGGGTCGCTGCCGTTATGGCCTAATGATGAATGAGTTGGGCTTCTTGACGGATGATGGTGTGACGGTGCGTCTGGCTGATGATCACTTCCTCATGCACACAACATCAGGCGGAGCAGACCGCATTGCTGCGTGGTTGGAAGAATGGCTGCAAACGGAATGGACGCAATACAAAGTATACGTCACTCCCGTTACCGAACAATGGGCGCAGTTCGCGGTAGCGGGCCCAAAGGCTCGCGACGTGTTGGCCAAGCTTGATCCCGATTTCGATTTGTCCAGCGAAGCCCTGCCCCATATGTCGTTCAGCCAAGG
>CAXTKN010000309.1:0-2464 GCA_964244805.1 uncultured Aestuariivirga sp. | reverse complement strand
GTGGACAAGCACAAGATGGCCATGATTTCGGACGCAACCGTAATATCAAAACCAGCCTCGCGCGGATAGCCATTAGCCACACCGCCGAGTGAACAAACGATGTCACGCAGCGCCCGGTCATTCATATCCATGACCCGGCGCCATGCCACGCGGCGCGTATCAATGCCCAGCTCGTTGCCCCAATAAATATGATTGTCGATCATCGCTGATAAAAGATTATGGGCTGATGTGATCGCGTGAAAGTCGCCAGTGAAATGCAAGTTGATATCTTCCATCGGAACGATCTGCGCATAGCCACCGCCAGCCGCACCACCCTTCATGCCAAAGCATGGGCCGAGTGATGGTTCACGAAGCGCCACCATGGCTTTTTTGCCGATGCGGTTCAGGCCGTCGCCCAAGCCCACAGTCGTCGTCGTCTTGCCTTCACCTGCGGGCGTCGGATTAATGGCAGTGACGAGGATCAGCTTGCCATTCTTCTTGGACTTCAGCGTGTCGATATAATCCAAATGCACTTTGGCTTTGGTATGACCGTAAGGAACGAGGTCTTTTTCAGGGATGCCTAGATTTTTGCCGATTTCCATGATCGGTTTCATCTTGGCTTCGCGTGCGATTTCAATGTCGCTTCCAACGGTCATTTTGTTTTTCCTCGTGTGATATTATTGTTCATATAGGGAAACTACACAAACCGCTGCATTTGTCCAGCATGGGTTCACGTTGTTAAGTGGCAGACATAGCGGAAACCGCGTCATGCCATGAAAACAAATTCGCCACAGCCATAACTGTGAGCGACACTGCTTTTCATTTCAAATTGTTTCAGATGTTTAAGCGACCTTTGGTTCCAGCTTTAACGTCTCATGGGCGCGGCGGAAGGAGATTAATTCCTTTTTGCGCTCATCCCAAATTGCCAAATGAATGCAACCCAAACTTTCCCAAAATGTAAGGCGCGTGGCTATTTCATCAAGTTCTGGAAAATCCTTCAGAACTTGTGGTAATTTGTAAAAAGGAATGCGGCTGGAGAGATGATGTAAATGGTGGATGCCGATATTGCCAGTAAGCCACATTAAGGGCTTCGGCAAATCATAGTATGACGAACCCTCTAATGCCGCCTGATGAGCATTCCAATGAGCATTCGGCTCCCAATGAGTAGGGTCAAACTGGTGTTGGACATAAAACAGCCAAACCCCAAACGACCCAGCAATCACCACAATCAGCATATGCACTGACAATACGGCCTGCCAACCGACCAAAGCGCAAAGGCCAGCAATGAGGGCTGCAATGCCAATATTCGTAATCAAAACGCTCACCCACGACGCGCGGCCCTGGCGAAATGCGCCGGGCGGCATGCGCTGTTGGAAAACAAACAGGTAAATTGGCCCGATCACAAACATCACAAAAGGATTGCGGTAGAGCCTATAGCCAAAACGTCCCCAAAACCCTGCATCACGATATTCAGACAGCGTCATGGTTTTAATGTCGCCCACACCGCGTTTATCTAGATTGCCTGATCCCGCATGGTGAATGGCATGTGCGTGACGCCAATAATCATAGGGCGTGAAGGTCAATATCCCGAGGGTACGCCCCACCCAATCATTCACTTTTTTTGATGGAAACAAGGCAAGATGCCCGCAATCATGCTGTAGCATAAACAAGCGCACCATAAAGCCTGCCGCTAGGACTGCAGGTGCCAGCGACGCCAGGACACTCACGAATGACAGGATGTAAGTTAAATACCAGCAGGCTGCAAAGAGTGTGAGAGTCAAAGCTAATTCAAAGACGGCACGGCCATTTTTGGTCACACGGTAAGGGGCAAGTTTCTGCGCCCAATTCATTGTATTCACGGTCAAAAGCTTCGCCCCACGTTAACATGGCACCCCAAATCACCAAAAGATTCGCTGCGCGCCGCGATTGCATAGCACAAGCCGATTCGGTTAGGTGCAACTCTTTTCGTCACAATGACCAAAAGGCTTGTAATTTAATGTGATCTAGACTATATGCGTCAAATCGAGTTTCGGCCGATCGGCGCGTGGCACTTCACTTTTATTACTAAAAGCGCGAAAGGCCCTAACTGCTTATCCTTAATTCGATTGGTTGTGTTCGCAATTTTGCGGGCGGGATTAATTTTTTGAACTGTTACAAGGATAAGTTAAGTTATGCAAAAAGGCACCGTAAAGTGGTTTAACGCGCAAAAGGGCTTCGGCTTCATTCAGCCAGACGCCGGCGGACCAGACGTATTCGTCCACATCAGCGCTGTTGAACGTGCGGGTCTCCGTGGTCTCAACGAAGGCCAGAAGATTGGTTACGAAATCGTCGCTGACAAGCGCACCGGCAAATCATCAGCTGACAGCCTGCAGGCTGTTTAAGCTTTAAACCGATCAGACTCTCCGCGCCGACCACGTATGTACCGGCGGCGCGACGGAGTTGCTGTGGCCGCATTCTCAAAAGGGATGCGGCTTTTGTCGTTTTT
>CAXTKN010000308.1:0-2469 GCA_964244805.1 uncultured Aestuariivirga sp. | reverse complement strand
TCAAATCCCACCAAATTTCAAGCCTGATGGGCTTTTCTGCTATCGTTTGGGGCTTCTGCTCTTTCATTCATGCCGTAATCCCGCACAACAGATGCCACGCGCAGGCGGTAATCGGCGAATGTTTGCATGCGACCAATGCCTTGCGTGTGTCGGTGTTCAGGCGTGTTGCGCCAGCCCTTCACTGCTTCTTCATCGCGCCAAAATGAGAGCGATAGATATTTCCCCGGTTGCGCCAGACTTTCGAAGCGCTCGACAGAAATGAAGCCATCCATTTTTTCGAGGGTCGGTTTTAGAATCGCTGCGTGATCGAGATAAGACTGAGTGAGGCCTTCTTTGGGTTCCACTTCGAAGATGACGGCGATCATGGCGTAATCTTTTTTGCGTGAGGCAGCGAGACATTTTTCAAGAAGATGCGATCTTCTTTCATAATGAACTGCTCTTGCTTGGCGAATTCATAGTTTTGTTTGCCCAGCGGATCAGCGGCCAACCTCGTGCGGTAGGCTTCATAGGCGGCCAGCGACTCAATGTTGTAAACACCATAAGCCGTGGTGGCCGAGCCTTCATGGGGGCCGAAATAGCCGATCAAGTCAGCGCCGCAGCGCGGAATGGCTTGGCCCCAGACTTGGGCGTATTCGGCGAAGGCTTCTTTTTTGAAGGGATCGATTTCGTAGCGGATAAAACAAGTGATCATATAAGCTCCTTTTCACTGCTGACATGTTAGGGCTTGCGCGGCGTGAATGCTTCGTTCAAGATCGAAGCATGAAATCAGGGCCAGATATCGCGCGCATTGCAAATTTGATTGGTGATCCTGCACGCGCCAATATGCTTGATGCTTTAATGGGTGGGCAGGCGCTGACCGCCAGCGAGCTTGCTGATGTGGCTGGCATTGGTGCGCCCACGGCAAGCGTGCATTTAGCGAAGCTGGAAGATGGCGGGCTGGTTTCGCAGACTAAGCAAGGCCGGCATCGGTATTTCAGTATTGCAGATGAACATGTGAGTTCGTTGCTTGAAACCATGTTGGGGTTGGCTGAAAGGCTTGGCCATAACCGGGTTCGCACCGGGCCAAAGGAGCCAGCACTCAGACAGGCGCGGGTGTGTTACAATCATCTGGCGGGCGAGCAGGGTGTGCTGCTTTACGACAGCATGATCAAACGAAAGCTGTTGGCGTTTGATGAAGACAATCTAAGCCTCACGCCAAAAGGTGAAAAATTTGCGATGACCTTTGGGATTGATATCGAGGGCCTTAAAGCCTTGCGCCGACCATTATGCAAATGTTGTTTAGATTGGAGCGTGCGCCGCAATCATCTTGCGGGCTCGCTTGGCTCGGCGTTGCTTGATCAAATGGTGAAACTGAAATGGGCCAAGCGCGACCCCGAAAGTCGCGCCATTCATTTTTCAACAAGGGGCGCCCAAGAGTTTGACCGTCTACTCCAGTGACATCACATATTCTGCAATCGCAGCAATATCTGCCTCAGGTAATCTGGCTATATTCTTTCGTACTTCGCCCATGCCGCCGGACGACATTTTATCGTAGCCGAGCTCTTCACCGTTTTGGAAAGCGAGGACTAAGTCTTTCATATCTTTGTAACGGCCGCGCCCTGCAAGATCGCGCAGGGACGGCACTTTGCCTTTGCCTTTGCCTTCGGGATGTGGGCCGCCTTGGAACATTTTTGAAATATCACTCGACATGAACATGGTGCGCGGTGTGTGGCATTCGCTGCAATGGCCGGGGCCGCTTACGAGATAAGCGCCACGGTTCCAACTGGCTGATTGTTTTGCATCAGCGATAAACTTGGCATCATCAAGCCCAATCCATTTCCAAAGACCAAGCCCACGGCGGATGATGGGCAAGGCGATTACTTCATGCGGCTTGGTGGCGTTTTTGACGGGCGGCAACCCATCCAGATAGGCCTTGATGTCGAGAACATCTTCAACATTCATATGCGCATAAGATGTGTAAGGAAATGCCGGAATCAAATGTGCGCCGTCGGGGTGCAAACCTTTTTGCATAGCGTTTACAAAATCAACATTGCTCCATTTGCCCAATCCGGTTTCCGGATCAGGCGTCAGGTTCGGCGGATATAAAACGCCGATGGGCGTGGCCAAAGGTTTGCCACCTGCTGGAACCGCGGCGTCGGCTTCAGAAGCGTGGCACGAAATGCAGCCACCAATATTATAAAGCAGTTTGCCATTTTCGAGATTGGCTGTGTGTTGCGCAATATCGCCAGCCACAAAGGGATGGGGCGCAGAAGCCACCCAAAAAACCAGAAGCCCTGACACTGCAAGCAGCGCCAAGGCCCCTAAATTGCGTTTACTGAAAATCTTGAATGTCACTTATGGCGCAGGCGCGCGGAATTTTTCGTGGCAGCCGCCGCAAGCGGCACCAAGCGCTGGAAACTTGGCTTTGAAACCTACTTCGTCGGTTGTTGCAGCTAATTCAGTGAACGCTTTATAATCGGCACCGCCTGC
>CAXTKN010000307.1:0-2485 GCA_964244805.1 uncultured Aestuariivirga sp. | reverse complement strand
AGAAATCTTAAACCTGCCATTGAGCTTTCAAATCAATTCACTAGATTGAACTTATGCCAGCCCATCGCCCTGTCACTGCCGTATTGGGCCCCACCAACACAGGTAAAACCCACCTCGCTGTCGAGCGCATGTTAGGCCATGGCAAAGGCATGATTGGCTTGCCGCTGCGCCTGCTGGCCCGCGAGATTTATGACCGCGTGCGCTTGAAGGTGGGTGATCATCAAGTAGCATTGATTACGGGTGAAGAAAAAATCGTTCCCGTTGATCCGCGCTATTGGGTTTGCACCGTGGAGGCCATGCCACCTAACATTGAGGTGCCATTTCTCGCTATTGATGAAGTGCAACTTTGCGCAGATTTCGAACGCGGACATATTTTTACAGACCGGGTGATGAACAGGCGGGGTCTCGAAGAAACCATGCTGCTGGGTGCGGGCACGATGCGGCCTATCCTCGAAAAGCTTCTTCCACAAACAACTTTTGTAACGCGCCCGCGCATGTCGAAACTGACTTATGCAGGCCAGAAGAAACTCTCTCGCCTGCCCCGCCGTTCCGCCATTGTCTGCTTCACTGCGGAAATGGTCTATGCCGTGGCTGAACATATTCGCACTCAGCGCGGCGGAGCTGCCGTCGTCATGGGCGCACTCAGCCCCCGCACTCGCAATGCACAAGTGGCTCTCTATCAATCAGGCGATGTTGATTATTTGGTGGCCACTGATGCTATCGGCATGGGCCTGAATATGGATGTCGATCATGTGGCCTTCGCTGCGACTCGCAAATTTGATGGTTTTCAATTTCGTAATCTAAATCCCGGTGAATTGGGCCAGATCGCGGGTCGCGCCGGCAGGTTTATGAAGGACGGTACATTTGGCGTGAGCGTTGAGGCTGAACCCTTCGATCAAGAAATGATCGACCGTCTCGAAAACCATAATTTCGATTCCGTGCGCAGTTTGCAATGGCGCAATCGCGATTTGGATTTTCGCTCGCTTGATGGTCTGCGCAAAAGCCTAGGGTATCTGCCCAAAATTGAAGGCCTAACCCGCGCGCAAAATTCGGCTGACGTGACCGCCCTTGAAGCGATTTGTCGCGACAGCAACATTGTTGGCCTGATCAAAACACCCCAAGATGTTATGCGTGCGTGGGAAGTTTGCCAATTGCCAGACTACCGCAACATATCACCGGCCGAACATGCCCATATCGTTTCGCGCATTATCCAGTTCCTGTTCACGGGCAAGGGCTTCATTTCCGAAGATTGGTTTGCCAAGCAACTTTCTCTGTCCGAAAGTGTTGAAGGTGGCATTGATGCATTATCGACCAGAATTTCCCATGTGCGGACCTGGACTTTCATTGCCAACCGCGCGGATTGGCTGGAAGCGCCTTTTTATTGGCAGGCCCGCGCAAAAGAAATTGACGACAGGCTATCAGATGTGTTGCATGAGCGCCTAACGCAGCGTTTCATTGATCGCAGAACCAGTGTATTAATGCAGCGCTTGGCGAAGAAGGAAGGCTTGATGACGAATATTGATGCGGGTGGTGAAGTTCAAGTTGAAGGCCAATTTGTGGGCCGGATTACCGGGCTTCAATTTACACCCGACGCAAGTGCGGTTGGCGGTGATGCCCAAGCGCTTAAAACGGCAAGCCTTGGTGCAATCACCATCGAGATCGGCCATCGCGCACGTAATTTGACGATGACGGCTGATCCCGAATTGAAGCTCAATCGCGATGGCGAGATTTGGTGGATGGGCGCTATCGTTGGCCATGTACTGGCTGGCGATCATGCGCTTCGCCCACGTGCCGAAGTTTTTGGTGATGAAGTTTTGCAAGGTTCGATGCGCGACGATGTGCGCGAGCGTTTGCAGAAATTTGTGAACCGCCACATTGCAAGCTTGCTGGAGCCACTCATCAAGTTGGAAGAGGCCGAAGGTTTTGAACCCTTGGCCCGTGGCATGGCGTTCCGCATTGTCGAACATTTTGGCGTTCTACCGCGTGAAACAGTGATTGAAGAAGTCAAAGCCTTAAGCCAGGAAGACCGCGCAAAACTGCGTGGGCTTGGCGCAAGGTTTGGCGCATTCCACGTGTTTTTGCCTGCACTGTTGAAACCAGCCGCGACTGATTTACGTTTACTGCTGTGGTGGTTGCAGAAACAAAAATCGACAGGGGCAGCAGGCAGTGTTCCAGCGCCTCCGGCCAATGGTTTAACTTCAACTGCGGCAGACTTGGAAAAGCCAGAAGGCTTCTACGGGATTTGCGGCTATCGTGTTTGTGGCAAGCGCGCAGTACGCGTTGATATGTTGGAGCGCCTTTCGGATTTAATCCGTGACCGCGTGTTCTGGAAGCCACGTATTGACACTGAGCAACGCCCGGCGGGTTCAGTCGAAGGCGGCGGCTTTACCGTGGTGTCGGATATGATGTCACTGGTGGGTTGCTCTGGTGAAGAGTTTGAAGAAATTCTCCGCAGCCTCGGCTTCCGCGACCAAAAGCGCCAAGT
>CAXTKN010000306.1:0-2525 GCA_964244805.1 uncultured Aestuariivirga sp. | reverse complement strand
ATTTAACCCATTAGTGGATTGTGACGAGGGATAGCACCCCGACCGTACGGTGTCAAGCACTATTTTCAAAAATATGAATATATTTTATATTATATTGAAATTATAGGAAAAATTGGCTGGGGGACTAGGATTCGAACCTAGACAATCAGAGTCAGAGTCTGAGGGCCTACCGTTAGCCGATCCCCCAAGCTGTTGCCTGAGTGTGTTGGTGATAGCCCCCACTGCGAGCCTATGCAAGGCTTCACGTGCGGAACTGTTTGATCAGGCTTGCAAGGCTTTGCTGCGCTTCCGGCTGGGGGGGAGTGGGAGCGGGCGTTAAGGCGGCGGGTGCCATTTTACCAAAGCCCGCGTTTTGGGGGGCAGGTTGGATCGGCGGCACGCCAATTTGCGGGCTCATAAAACTATCGCGGCGCAGCGAAGGCCTGGCTTGTGGGGCAGGGGCCTCTGCGGCGGCTGCGGCTGTTTGACCAGCCTCGGCTGTGGCGCTCTCGTCAATGGAATAGCCAGCGCTATCTGGATTATAAGTTTGGGCGCGCCAACGGCTGACCACTTCATGCAAGAATTTATCGTCGGGCAAATCCTTGGCCCAATTCTTGGTGAACGAAGCAGTGTTGCTGCGCGGCAATTCATTTGCAGGCAGCATATCAAATTTGATGCGTGTGGGCAGCGCCACGCCTTCGCCGAAGGTGATGGCTTCTCCGGCACCCATTGTCGACATGAAGTCGAGCAAGCTGGCGGCGGCATCAGAAATGCCGGCGCGCAGAATATCCTGGTCGCGTTCATTGGTGAGGCGCATCGAGAATATGGTGTTGCATTGCGATAGGATTGTTGGGTCAAGCTCCGCCGGGCGTTGGGTTACGATGCATAGCGACACACCATATTTGCGGCCTTCTTTGGCGATGCGTGAGATGGCGCGTTTGGTTGGCTCAAAGCCTGAGGTTTTGTCGTTTGGCACATAGCGATGGGCTTCTTCGCACACGAACGTGATCGGAACTTTGCCAGCGCTCCACACACCAAAGTCAAACGCCAACCGGGCGAGAACAGAAACCACCACGTTAATAATTTCAGATGGCAGACCACCCAGTTCAAGTATGGCAATCGGCTTACCATTTACGGGAATGCGAAACAGGCGTGCCAAAACGGCGGCCATGTTATCTTGCACAGTCAAGCTGCCGAACATGAAGGCGTAACGCGGATCACGCGAGATTGCTTCAATGCGGGCTTTGATGCGCTTATAGGGGGCCAGTTCGCCACGCAGTTCAAGTTTGCCGATATATTCTTCAAGAACACCAGTGAGATCGGAGGTGCGGTATGGAATTGGCGTATCGACGCCGATATTATTTTCAACCAGCACATCGCGCGTGCGGGTCTTATCGCGGCGTTGGTTGTTCATGTAACGGGCTTTGGCGATCGGAATGATTTCGCGCAGAACTTCGACATCGGTCTCGCGGTTAGCGTGTTGACCTACCAAAATTTCCACAGCTTCGTCGAAGTTCAAAAGCCAGAACGGCAGCGCCATATTATCAGGCGTGATGATTTCTGACATGCCCTTGAAGCTTTGGGCATATTCACGGTGAACATCGAGTAGCAAAATATGGGCTTGCGGGTTTTTCTCTAAGATACGGCGCAGAATAAGCGCAACCGTGCATGATTTGCCAGTGCCTGTGGTTCCGAGAATGGCAAAATGCTTGCCCAGCATTTCATCAACTTTGATCATGGCCGGAATTGTAGGGTCTTGCTGAATATAGCCCACGCGCACGGCGGTTTCAGCGTCACACGCATAAGCCATTGCAAGCTCGTTGCGATTGGCGCGGTACACCAAATCACCAAGTGAAGGATAGTTCGAAACACCACGACGGAAAGATTTTGGATTGCCTTGTTCGTCTCTTGGAAGTTCACCGATAAATTCAACTTCGACGATGCGCAGCTCTTGTTCTTGCGAGCTGTGAGACGGCGTTGGCGAACTTAACGCTGAAATCAAAGCGAGGGTAATTGATGTTGGCGTTTCCACTTTCATCAACGTGCCGATTTCAGCACCCTTCACATTCTCATCAAAAAAACCATCTGTTGCATCAAGCAAAATAATGGCGTGTGCACCTGTTACAGCAACAATACGGCCCATGCGTTCATCGGCGCGCAACCTGTTGGGAATTATTCTTTGATCCACTGAAAGTGCTGTTGCCGTTGTCATTATTCTATTTAGCCCTTCAATGCGTTATGGCGCTTGATGCGATGATTTGATTTTCGTTGGCAGCCAGCGGAATAAGAACTGTCACCCGCGTGCCAGTGCCTTTGGTCGATTGGATTTGCAAATCGCCACCGTGCAATTTTGCAAGTGCATAAGCAATGGGTAGGCCGAGGCCCGTGCCTTCGTGGCGCTTGTTAAATCCGGATTCGACTTGGCCAAAGGGCCGCATGGCGGTGTCGACCTCTTGGAGGGACATGCCGATGCCTGTGTCGGTGATGCAAATTGTCATAAAATCGGCAGAGCGAACGCTCGCCTCGACGCGCACGCGGCCCCATTC
>CAXTKN010000305.1:0-2546 GCA_964244805.1 uncultured Aestuariivirga sp. | reverse complement strand
ACCAAGGCCAATGCTCAGCACACGGATGAAAACCTCCTGCGCCTCACCCAGCCCCAAAAGCTTCCGCCCGGTGATGATCGTTACATCATCAATCTTCGCGCCCAACGCCAAAATCGGAAACGCGTCAGCCTGATCTGCATCCGCGCTCTGCTCGGCACCACCGGGTGTCCACTCACGCCATCCAATAAAAGCTGACGAAATCTGCTTGTCACCACTCAACAAATGTCCGTCTTTATCGATCACCGCGTAAACAATCTCGTGCCGCAAACTCGCATTGCCGTCAACACTCTCAGACATGATGGCTTCAAACCCAGCATCATAATTTTTCCCGCCATTGCGTTTCCACTCTTTCAGCAAATCACCTGACTGCTGCTCGATTTCAACACGAATGGGCCGCAACATTTCTTGCGTAAGCTCATAATAGAGCAGGGCCAGCAACAGCGTTCCTGCCAGTGCAAACAAGCTTGCAGCCAAAGCGGCCGTGCGAAAGGCAGTGCTTTTAAAAAGCCTAGGCCACATCAAAACGGTATCCGGCACCGCGAATGGTTTTAATGAGCGCCTTTGCAAACGGCTTATCAATCTTGGCGCGCAACCTGCTCATGTGCGATTCAACCACATTGGTGCCCGGATCAAAATCAAGCTCCCACACTTGTTCCAGCAACATGGTGCGTGTCACAATGCGACCACGGTTGCGCACCAGATAATCCAGCAGCTGATATTCCTTCGCTACCAAATCAATCGACTGGCCGCTGCGTGTCACAGATCGTTCCAGATGATTGATCACCAGATCATCAAGCTGTGTGATGGTCTGCGCGCCATCGTCCAATGTGCGCCGTGAAAGTGCCGCCACCCGCGCGCGCAATTCCGAAAACGCAAATGGCTTTTGCAAATAATCATCACCACCCGCTTCAAGGCCCTCCACACGATCATCAAGCCCGCCAAGTGCTGTTAAAAACAACACCCGCGCCTTGCACCCTTCGCGACGTAACTGTTTTACAAATGAAAGCCCGTCAAGCCCCGGCAACATCCGGTCAACAACTAAAATATCATAAGCTGAAACATGAATCATGTCGGCGGCCACAGCAGCCGTGCCTGCCACATCCACGACATGCCCTTCCTCATTCAAGCCCCGCGCCACATAGCGCGAGGCTTGGCCATCATCTTCAATGAGCAAAATTTTCATTTGGCCTTTAAAAAACTCGTTTCAATGAGGTCGATACTAACCAGTTGCAGCTTGGATGCAAACAGCACAGCCGTTGCATCGTGCCGCTTCACAGCATCCAAGGTGCCTGCATCTAAAGTATGCGCCAGATCCACCAAATCCTCATCTTTAAATTTAGGAACAAGTTTATCCCAAACCACATGTGCTTCATCTGTAGTCTTCTGCGCTGCGGCCCAATCAGGATTTGTGTCGGAGGCTAAAATACTCAACTTAAAACCAGTATAATCCAACATCGAAACATCCTTCGGAATTTTCGCATTGTGCCAATCTGAAGCGTTCACAATGTCCTTGAATGTTTCTATCGCCGCCAAGGAAAGCGCCGTCTTTGAATTGCCTTTGGCCAATCCAGTCATGATGTCCGCACGTTGATCTAGCTGTCTAGCCAGATCAGGCTTCAAAAACCCATGCGCCTTTTTGAGGGCGGCTTTGAGATCAACAAGCTTCGGCTGCGCCGCCGCCATGCCATCTGCCACCACCGCATCCACCATATCTTCACAAGCCGATGCGGCAGCTTCCATAACATCCTTCTGCGGCTGCGTGGCGGCGAATGTTGGTGTATTCAAACTTGCCGAAAGCAACAGCGCGGCAATACATAACCGAGAAAGATTCATTTGGGGTCATCCTTTCAAAATGAACAAACCCAAACATCTCAACTCAACCTCTCACCTTTATGCCGCGAATATTGAATTAACGTAACCTTGGGGATTTTTCAACTCAACCCCGGCGCCTCATAACCCGTGCGCTCCACATATTCGGTATAGCCACCGCCATATTGTTGCATGCCTTCGGGCGTTAACTCCAACACGCGGTTAGAAAGGGCGGCCAGAAAATGCCGATCATGCGAAACAAACAGCATGGTGCCTTCATAGTCTGAAAGCGCTTTGATCAACATTTCTTTGGTGAACAAATCAAGGTGGTTGGTGGGCTCGTCGAGTACCAGAAAATTCGGCGGATCAAACAACATCTGGGCCATCACCAGCCGCGCTTTTTCACCGCCCGAAAGCACGCGGCATTTCTTTTCAACATCATCACCCGAAAAACCAAAAGCGCCAGCCAGATTGCGTAAGCTGCCTTGCGTCGCCTGCGGAAAAGCATGTTCCAGCGATTCAAAAACACTATGATCACCATCCAACAATTCCATCGCATGCTGAGCGAAATATCCCATCTTCACAGATGCCCCTACCGCCACACTGCCTTGGTCGGGCTCTGCCGTGCCTGCAATCAATTTCAGCAATGTCGATTTGCCAGCGCCATTAACGCCCATAATGCACCAGCGTTCTTTGCGCCGAATTTGAAAATCCAGACCATCATAAATCTTGCGTGC
>CAXTKN010000304.1:0-2565 GCA_964244805.1 uncultured Aestuariivirga sp. | reverse complement strand
GCTTACGGCGATATGGATGTTTCGAAGCTGACCGAAAAGCCTGCAGGAAGGTTGCCCATTGATACACGAGTTTTGCCCAATAGCCGTTACGATGAAGTAATTAGCGGTCTGCATCGCAGCTTGGCCTCAGGGGCACGTGCCTATTGGGTTTGCCCCTTGGTGGAGGAGAGTGAGTTCATTGATTCAGCCGCCGCTGAGAAACGCTTTGAGGCTTTGGCCGAAGAATTTCCGAATCAAGTTGGCCTGATTCATGGCCGGATGAAGGGCGTGGAAAAAGATGAGGTGATGATGCGCTTCAAAACCGGCGCACTATCGATTTTGGTTTCGACCACGGTGATTGAAGTGGGCGTGGACGTGCCCGAGGCTTCGATCATGATTATTGAAAATGCCGAACGGTTTGGCTTGGCGCAACTCCACCAACTTCGCGGTCGGGTTGGGCGCGGCACTGCCAAATCAACTTGCCTTCTGCTCTATCAGGAACCACTTGGCGAAACGGCAAAAGCGCGGTTGAAGATTATGCGCGAGACTGAAGATGGTTTCAGAATAGCCGAAGAGGATTTGAAATTGCGTGGCGCTGGCGAAATGCTGGGCACGCAACAATCGGGCCTTGCCGAATTCCGCATGGCTGATTTATCCGTACACGGAGAATTATTAGTAGCGGCGCGCGATGATGCGCAATTGATTTTAAACAAAGATCCGAAACTGGAAACGCCGCGCGGCGAAGCGCTTCGTAATTTGCTTTATCTTTTTGAACGCGATGCAGCCATTAAGCTTTTGTCTTCCGGCTGATTTTTTTAACAACCGGTTTGGTTGCGTCTTTTTCTGGAAACACCAAGCCCATCGAAATAATCATCTTCAAACCATCTTCAACCTTCATATCCAAAATGCGGACATCTTTTTTATCGGCAAAGAAAACATAGCCGCCCGTGGGGTTGGGTGTCGTGGACACATAAATAGAATACATCTCCCTACCCGCTTCAAGGCCAACATCACTGCCATCAATCTCGCGCGATACAAAAGCGAGTGACCAAACACCTTTGCGCGGCCATTCCACCATGCAGACATTGCGAAACGAAGTTCCTTTTTCCGAAAATATGGTTTCAAAGATTTGTTTTGAGCTTTTGTATATCGAACGAACAACTGGCGTGTGGTTGAGCAGATTGTCCCACAGCCCAATAAAATAACGGCCAACGAAATTTGTGGCCAGTGCTCCCACCACCGTCATGAAGACCAAAGCAAACACAAACCCAAAACCCGGAACCTTGATCGACAAATAGGTATCTGGGTTATAATAGGACGGCAGCCAGGGTTTCACCAACCCATCGAAGGAACTCACAAACCACAAAGTGGCCCAAATGGCGATTGCGGCGGGCGCTGTGATCACCAAGCCGGTAAAGAAATAGCGGCGCAAACGCGCAAAGCCAAGAACCTTGGGCTGTTTTTTCGGAGGCAAAATATCACTGTCGCTCATCCCCTTCATTCGCACGAGAGCGCTATGGCTTGCAAGTTAATGCGCAAAATGCTTTGCAGACGCCATGAATTTCAAGAAAACCGTGTTCCTGGGCGCGGGCTGGCTGAGCCTCGGTGTGGCGGGCATCGGCATCATCTTCCCGTTTTTACCCATCACCATGCCATTCCTGCTGGTGGCGGCTTGGGCTTTTGGCAAATCATCGCCGGAAATGCGCGAGAAAATCAGGGGCCATAAAACCTTCGGGCCTTATGTGCGCGGCTGGCAGGACGGGCGCATTGTGCCGCTCAACGCCAAGATTGGGGCGACCGTGGTGATTGTGTTGGCATCAATTTACCTGTGGTGGCTCAGCCCCCTGACGCATTGGGCAGCGGGGATCATCATCGCCGCAATGCTGGCCGCAGAAATCTATATATTACAACGCCCTATAAAATAAATTCCGTTTTTAGGAAATAACTGTTGACACCGTACGGTCAACCTGCCTATATTGCCCATACTCCACAATCATATCCCAACTATGAGTTTTGAGCCGATCATGAAAATGAACGTTGGGATGAGCTTGTGAATCGGTTAGGGTTCCCATTCTTGGCATTGGGGACAGGTGAATGATCGATATTGGCAGTTATTTTGAGGAAATCCGGCGCGTTTATGCCACGGGCCAAGCCACAGAACATTCTTATCGCCCTGCTCTGCAGAAACTTTTTAAATCCATTGACCCCAATGTTGATGCGGTTAACGAGCCTAAAGGCGTCAAGGTTGGCCGACCAGATTTTGTGTTTATTCGTGAAGCTGGAAAAGGCACCCAAATAACGGTTGGCCATTGTGAGGCAAAAGACCCAAAGATTGGCCTCAATCCAAAAACCATGGATGATTTCAACAAGGCGCAGCACGAACGATATGTGAAGGCGCTGCCCAATTTGATTTATACCAACGGATTGGACTTTGCGTTTTACAAAAACGGTGAATTGGTAAGGCAAATTTCTATCGGCGACGTGCTTATGGGACTCCAAGCCAAGGCTGATCAATTTTCAGTGCTGGCAAACCAGTTGAATGATTTCGCTGCTGAAAAACTGCAAACCATTACATCCGCCAAAGAC
>CAXTKN010000303.1:0-2596 GCA_964244805.1 uncultured Aestuariivirga sp. | reverse complement strand
GGTTTGAAAGATGTTCCCTATTTCACGAACGAAAACATTTTTAAAAATCGCGTTCTTCCAAAACATTTAATTGTCATTGGTGGCGGGCCAATTGGGCTTGAATTGGCCCAAGCGCATCGGCGTTTGGGTTCGCAAGTAACAGTGCTTGAAGCATTCCAACCTTTGGCCAAGGATGACCCTGAGCTAACATCGATTGTGCTTGATGCTTTGAAGTCAGATGGTATTGATATCCGGGCGCAGGTGGCGATTGCCGAAATCAAAAAGACAAAATCTGGCATTGAGGTTGTGTTGAAAGATGGCGGGGTTGTTTCAGGTTCGCATCTTCTTGTTGCGGCAGGGCGCGTTCCCAATATTGAAAGTTTAAATTTAGAGGCCGCTGGCATTGAATATACAAAGCGCGGTGTTACGGTTGATCATGGTCTGCGCAGCACGAACAAAAAAGTTTATGCGGCTGGTGATGTTGCAGGTGGTTTGCAGTTTACCCATGTGGCCGGCTATCATGCGGGACTAATCATTCGTAATGCGCTGTTTAAACTTCCTGTTAAAAACCGCACCGATATTATTCCATGGGTGACCTACACTGATCCTGAACTCTCCCATGTGGGATTGACAGAGGCTGACGCGCGCAAAACGCTTGGTGATAGTGTTAAAGTTCTGCGTTGGAACTTTGCTGAGAATGACCGTGCGCAAGCTGAAGGCAAGACCAAGGGGATGATTAAAGTTATACTCGGAAAGAAAAGCCGCATCATTGGGGCCAGCATTGTGGGACCTCAGGCTGGCGAACTTATTGCACCTTGGGTTTTGGCTGTGAGCCAGGGCTTGAAGATATCGGCGTTCGCCAATGTGGTACTGCCCTATCCAACATTGAGTGAAATCGGAAAACGCGCGGCCATTACCAACTATGCAGGCCTAGCGCAAAAACCTTTATTGCGACGTGCGCTAGGAATTCTTAAGTTGCTGGGCTAAACTGTCTGGATGCAACAAAAAACGACATCAAAATGGTTTAACCTATTGACCGGGCTTTCCGGCAAAGTGCTGGCTCTGACCATTATATTCGTGATGCTGGGCGAGGTTCTGATTTTTCTGCCGTCAATCGCCAATTTTCGAATTCAATGGTTGAAAACCCATGTGGCACAGGCTGAGATTGCGGCACTTGCTGCGGAGGCAGCACCGGGTCAAATTGTCGATGATGATCTGCGCAGCACAATCTTAAAAGGCGCTGGTGTTGAAGCTGTTTCACTTTCGCGCGGTGACAAGCGCAAGTTGGTGTTACGGAACAACACAGACACTATGGTGGATGAAACTTTTGATTTGCGCTCAGGCAATTATTTTCCAACAGTGATGGAAGCGTTCTCAGTTATGTTTCTGTCTCAAGATCGTTTGATTGGTGTGATTGACAAACCACCTGCTATGTCTGGTGACTACATCGAAATCGCTTTGCATGAATGGCCGATGCGTGATGCGATGCTAGCTTATGGGTTGCGCATTCTTCTTTTATCAGTAGTGCTTTCGCTGATTGTCGCGTCCTTAATTTTTGCGGCACTTAACCGCGTTTTAGTCAGGCCCATGCGCAGGCTTTCGACCAACATGATGCAGTTTGGCGATATGCCAGAAGACCGTAAGCGCGTCATTGCACCGTCCAAACGCAGTGATGAAATTGGCATTGCGGAACGGGAGTTGGAGTCTATGCAACGCCAGTTGCAAGGCATGTTGCAACAAAAGGGGCATCTGGCAGCACTTGGTCTTGCAGTCAGTAAAGTGAGCCATGATTTACGCAACATGCTGACTTCCGCACAGTTGATTTCGGACCGCCTAGGTGAGGTGAAAGACCCCACCGTTCAACGCTTTGCGCCGAAGCTTATCTCGTCACTTGACCGTGCCATTAATTTTTTGAATCAGACGATCACTTACGGCCGCGCGCAGGAGTTGCCACCAAGACGCGAGTGGATTTGCTTGCATGATGCGGTCGATGAGGTGTTTGATACGGCCAGGCTTCTGGGCGGTGACGATATTCAGTTGATCAATGATGCAAAGCATTCCCTGCATGTGGATGCTGACCGCGAGCAACTCATCCGCATTCTCACTAATCTGACGCGAAACGCCATTCAAGCTATTGAAACGCGTAAAGGGCCCAATAGCGCTGTTCGCATTTCAGGAGATCGTAAGGGCGCTTTGGCATTGATCTATGTGGCTGATACGGGGCCCGGCATTCCGCCAGCAGTTCGCAATAAAATGTTTGAAGCGTTCCAAACCGCGGCACGGGCTGGTGGAACCGGTTTAGGTTTGGCGATTTCTGCCGAGCTATTAGAAGCACATGGCGGTAAAATTTCAGTTTCATCATCTGATGAGCAGGGCACAGTTTTTGAGATCGGCATCCCAGACCGGGCCGACATTGCGAAAGGAAGGGTTTTGCCGTTTTCCAAGGTTGCAAAGAACTAAAACTTCGGCCCTTGCATTCCCCGCCGCGCCATACTAATCAGACCGCGCTTTCGTCAGTTGGACGTTAAAGCAATGCGCGCCCGTAGCTCAGCTGGATCAGAGCACTAGACTACGAATCTAGGGGTCAGAGGTTCGAATCCTTTCGGGCGCGCCATTT
>CAXTKN010000302.1:0-2600 GCA_964244805.1 uncultured Aestuariivirga sp. | reverse complement strand
TGATGGCCAAATATGTGGAGAGACTATGTCAGCCTTATCAAAAGCTCTAGAGCAACTGCGCAATGGCGGACTGATCATTTTAACCGATGATGAAGACCGCGAGAACGAGGGCGATCTGGTGATGGCCGCACAGTTCGCCACACCCGAAGCCGTCAACTTCATGGCCCGCTATGGCCGTGGCCTCATCTGTTTACCGATGACCGCAGCACAGCTGGATAAATTCAACTTGCCGCCAATGGCACCAATCAACCGCGCACGTCGTTCAACCGCATTCACGATTTCAATTGAAGCCCGCGATGGTATTACAACCGGTATCTCGGCCTTTGACCGCGCTCACACCATTGCCACCGCTATCAACCCCAACACCAAACCTGAAGATATCGTATCGCCGGGTCATGTTTTCCCTCTGCGTGCAGCAGAAGGCGGTGTGTTGAAACGCGCTGGACACACCGAAGGTGCAGTCGATTTAATGACACTCGCAGGCCTTAACCCCGCTAGCGTCATTTGCGAGATCATGGGCGATGATGGCGAAATGTCGAGGCGACCCGCACTTGAAGTTTTTGCGAAAACTCACAACCTCCCAATTCTGAGCATTGCGGAATTAATCAAACACCGTCTGCAAACCGAAGTGCTGATTGACGAAGTAGCCAAATCTGAATTGCCACAGCCTATGCTGATGACGCCCTGACGATTCATGCCTTCCGCAGCCGCATCGACGGCACAGAGCATCTGGCCATCGTCAAACACCCACTGCCGAAAACACCGTTGGTGCGCGTGCATTCCGAATGCCTCACAGGCGAGGCACTTGGTTCGCTGCGCTGCGATTGCGGCCCGCAACTGCAAACCGCAATCCGAATGATTTCGGAAAGCGAGGGTGGCATTGTGCTTTATATGCGCAATCAGGAAGGCCGCGGCATTGGCCTTGCCAACAAAATCAAAGCCTATGCCTTGCAAGATCAAGGTCACGACACGGTGGAAGCCAACGCGATGCTTGGCTTTGCCAATGACTCGCGTGACTATGCGGCAGCGGCACACATGCTGAAGGCGCTCGGCGTTTCTGAGCTAACCTTGCTCACCAACAATCCTGATAAGACTCACGCTCTGCAAGAGTTGGGTCTTAATGTTGTTGAGCAGCGCCCATTGGTGATCGAAGCCAATCCTTTCAACGCAAACTATCTGGCCACCAAGCGCGAGAAGCTTGGCCATTCATTCGAACTCAAAGTGAGAAACTAAAATGCCAAAATCAAATTTCCGCATTGCCATTGTGGTAAGTCGTTTCAACGAGCCAGTCACCTCCGGACTCAAGCGTGGCGCATTGGCGTACCTATCCGAGCAGGGTATCAACGTGGCCGAAGGTGATATTTATTCTGCACCCGGCGCTTTCGAAATTCCGCTGATCGCGCAAACACTCGCCAAATCAAAACAATATGATGGCGTGGTCTGCTTGGGTTGCGTGATCAAGGGCGACACAGCGCATTTTGAATTCATCAGCTTGGGCGCAACATACGGTCTCATGCAAACCACTTTGAAAATGGAAATGCCGATCACATTTGGCATCATCACTACTTATACCGACGAACAAGCCATCGCCCGGAGCCGCGATGATGCACATAACAAGGGCCGCGAAGCCGCCGCCGCTTGCGTTGAAACATTGGAAACAATGGCTGCGATTAAAGCGGCTTGAAACCATTCCCCGAAACCCTATATCTGTAATCCAAACAATTACAAAAAGGCTCCCCCGATGATTGACCTTCACTATTGGCCCACCCCAAATGGCCACAAAATTACGATTTTCCTCGAAGAAGCAGGCGTACCCTACAACATTCACAAAGTGGATATTGGCAAAGGTGAGCAGTTCAAACCAGAATTCTTGGCGATTGCTCCCAATAACCGCATGCCAGCTATAGTCGATCACGATCCACCAGATGGCGGTGCTCCCCTAAGCGTTTTCGAAAGCGGCGCAATACTATTTTATCTTGCCAACAAATATCAAAAATTCATTTCAACTGAAATGCGCGCACGCATGCAAGCTGTGGAATGGCTGTTCTGGCAAATGGGTGGCCTTGGCCCAATGGCTGGGCAAAATGGACACTTTAATGTCTATGCACCTGAAAAAGTGCCCTATGCCATTGAGCGCTACACCAAGGAAACTAATCGCCTCTACGGCGTATTGAACAAGCGGCTGGCGGACCGTGAGTTCATCGCGGGCGAATATTCAATCGCCGATATGGCAAGCTACCCTTGGATCGTGCCCCACGAAAACCACAAGCAAAAACTCGAAGACTTCCCGCATCTGCACCGCTGGTTTAACGCAATCAAGGCGCGGCCGGCTGTGGTGAAAGCTTATGCTGCCGCCGGGCCATCCTATGCCAAGCCCATGACTGATGAGGAAAAGAAGGTTTTGTTTAATCAGACTGCAAGACCATAACCCTTCCTCCACTGCTACAAGGGAGGAAAGTCTGCGAAGCGGACAGGAGGGGTTAGTGCAAGGCGGCCCCGCTCCGCCCTCCGGACACCTCCCCCAACAAGTTTGGGGAGGATAACAATTTTTGCGCTCCACCAACTTGTTGGGGGAGCTGTCCGAAGGACTGAGGCGGCCC
>CAXTKN010000301.1:0-2615 GCA_964244805.1 uncultured Aestuariivirga sp. | reverse complement strand
CATCCTTGCCGATTTTAGTATCAGCAGAAAAACAGACCGTAGACGGATCAATCAGCGTGGCACCACCGAGCATTGCCGCTTTGCGGGCATCAGCTTGAAACGCGTTTTCCAAAACCGAAAGCTGCGTGCGATCATTAACGCCTGAGACCTGCACTTCGTCACACATCGAGATGGCTACATTGGTTTTGGCCTTAACTGCAAGCTTCACCAAATCGGTGAGGTAATATTCGCCCTTGGCATTTTTGTTGGAAAGCTTCGGAATAATTTTCCACAGCAAATCATTATCAATCGCGATAATTCCAGAATTGCACCGCGTGATTTTCTTTTCTTTTGCAGAAGCATCAAGTTCTTCGCGAATATCGGTGATGGAATTTCTAGTTCCAATAAAGCGACCATAGCCATTGGGGTTCGCAGCTTCAAATCCCAAAACTGCCATTTTGGTTTTTGCGTTCAGCTTCGAGAGCAAATCGTTGAGAGTTGCTGTCTTGATCAGCGGCACATCGCCATAAAGCACAATCACTGTGCCCTTGAAATCCGCCAAAGCTGATTTGGCCATGGACACGGCATGGCCTGTACCCAAACGATCTTTCTGTTCCGCAAATTGGCAGCCCACAATTATAGCGTTGGCCTCATTTTGAACGGCCAGCATATCTGGCCCATGAACAATCACGGCTTGGCTGGCACCGAGTGCCTTTCCCGCATGCAACACGTGGCCAAGCATTGATCGGCCTGCAATTTTATGTAGCACTTTCGGCAAGCGCGATTTCATGCGCGTTCCCATGCCCGCCGCCAAAACCACCAAAGCTAAATCAGCCATCCCAACCCCAAATTTCAATTTCCCAATCGATTCACTAGCAGATACTCGTGATTAGCCCGTTAATTATGGCGTTTTTTGTCATTTGGTTAATCGCCTATCAATGCGACAAACAAAGCATATCCAAGGCCTTGACCATGACGCCACCCGCAACTATGTTCCGCCCGCTTTCACGGACTCATATCAAAGTCTGATGACGTGTGGGCCCATAGCTCAGCGGTAGAGCATCTGACTTTTAATCAGAGGGTCGTGGGTTCGAATCCCGCTGGGCTCACCATTTTTTCAATAATTTAGATTTTTCTGATCTGCGCCAAGTTTGAGCGCGGTTTGAAATTTGTGATTGCGATCAATATCTTACGTAAATAATCCTAAACTGCAAAAATAGTTCTTGACAGCGTACGGTGAGCCTGCTATTCCTCGTCACACTCCAGAATTGGGACTTCAGTTCTGGCACCCCTCTCACCCCAACAATAGTTTTGAGCCCATCAGGAAAACGACGTTGGCGAGGGAATAAATTACACCTTTAGCACGATCCATCTGATACCTTCAGTTTTTATCGAGAATGGAATGCTGACGCCTTAAACCCGCGCCCCGCTGGCCAGCCAAGTGGCGCATTCGGGGCCGAGTTCTGCCACGGCCTTGTCCTCATAGGCTTTAACCTCGTCTGCCGAGAGACTATCGCGCCAACGACCGTTACTGCCTTTGTTGATGAATGTATCAGCACCGCCCTTCCACACTGATCCTCCACGCGGGGCAACTTCAGCAGCATGGGCTTTCATATAATCGAATGTGCAATGCTCAACAATTTTTGGCAGAAGTTTTTCATCGATGGCAATATCCAGAAACGCGGCGATGCGTCTAATAGATCCTTCAAGATCGTGTTTCATATCGTTGAAGTGAATCAGTAACACGTTGGGCAAATGACGAATGTCCCACCACGAGCGAATGTGCTGCCAATAAGGCCATATGGGAAATCCATTTTTCGCGAACCATTCTGTATAGAATTCGTGCGGGTCTGCTGTGCCGCGCACCAATGGCGGCGCGCCGTGAATGGCGCCGCGATTGTAGTCCTCGAAAAATTGATCGGTGGTATTAAAGTGATGATTGTGAAAACTCCAAGCCGCGTCGCGGCCATCGCGCCCGATATAAATATATTTGGCTTTGGGTGAAAAGACCAAGGCATCAACAGGCAGATGGGTTTTAACAAACCGCCTGTGGGTTTGACTGTCCAGTGCGGCAAGCGCTGGCGGTGGCAATATCCGCATATCAACCCAGGGCGACATTTGATGAACATTCAAACCCTCAACGCCACCGAAAATCAGCTGCGCGATGATCTGCTGCGTCCAAGTCGTGCCAGACTTGGCGTAAGTGGCAATCACGATATCATCGTCACGGAACTTGAAATCGTTCCAGACCGTGGAGTTCATGTGGAAATTATGCAGCTCTCGGGTTTTTTGTGGCCATGCAATTGCCGTATCAGCACTGTTTTGCTGGGCTTTGGCTGCGGATTGCGAAGTCTGAACATCTGATGGCATGGTCGCTCTTCCAAAATAAGATTGACCCCCATGAAGAAACGATAGCGCAAGTGCTGGGGCGTGTTAAGTGGTATTTGAAGTGTGAGCGGTATTGAGCGCAGCATTTCTACCGACAAATGGCTGGCAACTGTACTTGGATACAGATGTTTACTCCCCCACCAATTCCGCCACGTCCACCTTCCCGCGCAGCGCCTTCTCCGGCATTTGGCTAAATGCGGCCAGCGCCAGCGCCAACACAACGGCGGCCAAGGCGAACATGGGGCGGA
>CAXTKN010000300.1:0-2621 GCA_964244805.1 uncultured Aestuariivirga sp. | reverse complement strand
TATCTCAACCGCTTCAGCGTTGCGCCCAGGAAACGTGCCGTTATCGTTACAAACAATGATAGCGCTTACGCCACTGCCTTCGATCTTGCCGAACATGATGTGGCAGTTACCGTTGCCGAACATCGCGGTGCATTGTCGGGAGACTTATTAGCCAAAGCCGCTCAACTTGGTATAGCCATTTTCCCAAGCTGTGGCATTGCTGATGTAATTGGTGAAAAGCAAATGCGCGCCGTTCGTCTGAGCGGCAGGCACGCAGTCACAATCGAGTGCGATGTGTTGGGCATGTCAGGCGGATGGAGCCCTGCGGTGCACCTTACATCGCACGGTGGCATCAAGCCAAAATTCGATGAGAGGATCGCGGCCTTTGTACCCGGAAGCTTTCCAAAATCGCATTTCGGAGCAGGTGCAATTAACGGCACGTTCGGTTTGCTCGCTGCAATTCGCGAAGGTGACGCGGCCGCCCGCGCGGCTTTGCCAGACTCCAAAAAAATCAAAGAACTTGATCTTCCTGCAATTCGCGAAGACCGAAAATATTCAATTCAACCGATTTGGAATGCAGCTGAAAAATCGAATGAAAAATACGCGTTCGTTGACTTTCAAAATGATGTGACGGTGAAGGACATTAAAGGCGCACTTCAAGAGGGCTATTTCAGCGTTGAACATCTCAAGCGTTACACCACGCTGGGCATGGGCACTGACCAAGGCAAAACCTCAAACGTCAACGCACTGGCAATGATGGCAGATTTGCGTGGCCTTCCTCTTTCACAAGCTGGCACAACAACCTTCCGCCCACCCTATTCGCCAATGACAGTGGGTGCCATTGCCGCGCGCAGTATGGGTTTGCACTTTAAACCAAAGCGCCTCTCGCCACTGCATGATTGGCATGTTGCCCATGGTGCAACATTCATCGAAGCGGGCTTGTGGATGCGGGCTTGGTTTTATGATTGGGCGGGTAAGACCCCTGAAGAAGCCTATATTAAAGAAATGGAATTAGTGCGCCAGAATGTGGGCATTTCTGATGTATCTTCGCTCGGCAAAATTGATGTGCAAGGGCCAGACGCTGCCGAATTCTTGAACCGTATCTATGTCAACGGATTTGCCAAATTGCCGATCGGCCGCGCCCGTTATGGCGTGATGCTGAATGATGATGGCATAGTGTTGGATGACGGCACCACGTCGCGCATTAGCGATACGCAATTTTACATGACCACGACAACGGCCCAAGCGGGTGAGGTGATGAGCTGGCTTGAACATCTGTTGCAAATGCACTGGACGGACTTGAACGTACATGTCACATCGCTGACTGATGAATGGGGCGGCATGGCGGTTTCCGGACCCAATTCGCGCCGCGCGTTGCAATTGGCATTTCCCGAAATCGACATCACCAACGAAGCACTGCCATATATGGGCGTAATGGATTTTAATTTCGAAGGTGTTGAAGTACGCGTCCTACGCCTGTCTTTCTCTGGTGAGTTGGCTTACGAAGTTCATTGTTCTGCTGATTACACAACAGCACTATGGGAACATATTTTGAACGCTGCCGCGCCACTTGGCATCAAGCCTTATGGGCTTGAAGCACTCGCATCATTGCGCATTGAAAAAGGCCATGTGGCTGGTGCAGATCTTGATCATCGCAATACGCTTGATGATCTGGGCCTCGGTAAAATGGCTGGTAAGGATAAAGCTTACATCGGCAAAGAACTGCGCTTCCGCGAAGACTGCCAAGCGCCAGAACGCTGGAGCCTCGTTGGCATTGAATGCATGGAGGAAGGCGCCAAGCTGCGTGGCGGCGCGATATTGTTTGCTGCAACTGACGAAATCAAAGGTCATGGCCGCGGCTACATCACATCTGTAACGTGGTCGACGGAGCTGAACAAATATATTGCTCTAGCGCTCTACAATGGCGGACTTAAACATGAAGGCGAAGACATTATCTGTGCCTTCGCGTTGAAGAACGAAAACGTAAAAGCCCGCATCGTCTCGCCGCATTTTATCGACAAGCAAGGAGAACGCCTCCATGCTTAAGCGCGTCTCCGCATTGGCGAGTGCCATAACCTTCACCGGCAACGGCCTTAATATTGCAGAAGCACCTGATTTCACACTCACGCAATATGCGGGTGCTGAAAAAGAACTAAAGAAGGCGCTTGGTAAAATACCTGCGAGAGTGGGCGTGGTGCAAGATAGTTTGTTACGCATTTCACCTAATCAAGTATTCGCTATTCACTCTTTAGATCGTCATTCCCGCGAAGGCGGGAACCCAACTTCCTTGACCAAACCAAAGTTAGATTCCCGCCTACGCGGGAATGACGACGTAGTGGGTGTTTATATTACGCATCTCTCATCCAGCCGCACGCGAATAGCGATTGACGGCGAAAATGCTCGCTTTGTTCTGGCCAAACTCTCCGCCATCGATTTCCACCCGAAACAATTCAAAGCCGACACGTTCGTACAAACTGCAATCCATCACACACCAGCGCTGATCCATTGCGTGGGAGAAAACGCGTTCCAGATCTACGCGATGCGGACCTTTGCTTTAAGTGTGTGGGAAGCAGTAACTGATGCAGCTCTGGAGTTTTCCGCATGAAAAATATTCTTGATCTTGATCACTATCCGCTCGACAA
>CAXTKN010000299.1:0-2626 GCA_964244805.1 uncultured Aestuariivirga sp. | reverse complement strand
ATCGTCTTCCATGATGCTTACCAATATTTCGAACATCGCTTTGGTGTGACAGCCGTCGGCAGCATCTCAAACTTCTCAGCAACGCCGCCTTCCGCCCAGCGCCTCGAAGAAATCCACAACAAGATAAATTCCAGCAACGCAACTTGCGTGTTTCGTGAACCACAGTTCACTGATGCCGCAGTGGTCACCGTAATCGAAGGCACAAAAGCCAAATCCAGCGTACTTGATCCGATTGGTGCAGATTTGAAACCAGGCCCAAAAGCTTACGGCGAATTGCTGCATGAGATTGCGAAGAATTTAACTGAGTGCTTGCTCTAACGTCTTCTCCCGCGAGGCGGGAGAAGAAAGGGGCCCATCGAACGCAGTGAGATGGGATAGATGAGGGGCTGTTTCAACAAGCTAAGCCCCTCACCGATCCCACTGCTGCGCAGCGGGCCCCTTTCCTCTCCCGCGTCGCGGTAGAGGACCTAACAAAAAATCCACTTCATGTTTTAGCCGCAATCCGGCATCATTTAGCAACATGACTCAGTGGATAAAAATTTGCGAAAACTCATTTTAACAGCAGCCCTCATTGCCTGTCCAAACTTCGCCTTCGCCCATCCGCATGTATGGGTCAGCATGCATAGTGATTTGGTATTCACCGCAGACGGCAAAGTCGAAGGTGTTGACGTGGAATGGACGTTTGATGACGCCTACGCCAAGGAAGCGCTGGACGGCATGGACGCCAATGGCGATGGCGAATACAGCCAAGAAGAGTTGGTGGCACTCACCAATGAAAATCTAGGCGCGCTTAAGGACTATAACTATTTCACTTATTTTCATACCGACAACAAGAAGCTCGAAATCGGCGCTCCCATCCGTGCTGGCCAAACTTATAACGGCAAACTTCACCTTCATTTTGAAGTACCGCTCAAAGAACCCTATGATCCGCGTCAAGGCGAACTCACGCTCAAAATCTACGACCCCGAATTTTTCATTGCCTTCGACTATGTCAAGGCCGATCCCGTTGGTACAGAGGGCGATGTTCCGCAAGGTTGCGAAATGACTGTTAAACCTCTGCCAACTGACGCCGAACTCACCGCCACCCAAGCCATGCTGGCCACCAAAGACAAAGACTGGAAACCTGAGAACGGCGAAGATTATGGCTCCATGTTTGCCCAAGCAGTGCTGGTTTCATGTCAAAAATAATCTGTGTACTGATGGTTTTTTTAGGCTTGGTGTTTGCCAGTTCCGTGCAAGCTCAAACCACAGCCGAACCAAACACCATGATTAAAAAAAGCCAATTATTGGTGCGCCCGAAAGATGCCGATGGCAATATTATCACTACACCCTTTTTCGAAAACCCAATCATCTGGGCGCGCGATAAGCAGCAAGCCTTTTCCGGCACCATGAGAAACGCCCTCAACAAACTCAAAACCGACGCCTCAACGACAGCGGCATGGACACTTCTCAGTTTTGGTTTGGCCTATGGCATCTTCCACGCCGCAGGGCCGGGCCACGGCAAAGTGGTGATTTCGTCTTGGCTGCTTGCCACTGAAAATGACTTAAAGCGCGGACTGCTCGTCGCATTTTTAAGCTCCATGTTTCAGGCCCTCACAGCAATCCTATTGGTCAGCGGATTATTCTTGATCGTCGCCAGCGTCGGCAGCGTGGTGCGCGATGTTGTGGGTTATATGGAACAGGCGTCCTATGCCATGATCTGTGCACTGGGGCTTTATCTGATTTACACGGCAACACGAGGTTGGTTTAAAAAACGCGCTGTCATCGCGCAAACGGCAAGCACACCATTCAACTTTGAAATTGTAACGCCGCACAATCATCAGGGCCATGTTCATGACGAACATTGTGGCCACAACCATGCGCCAGAACCAAAAGACTTGCGCGGTGATTGGTCATTCAAAAAAGCGCTCTCGCTTTCCTTGGCCATTGGCCTGCGGCCCTGCACCGGTGCCATTGCAGTTTTGCTCGCTGCCAATACCATCGGCCTCTATTGGGCAGGCATCGCTTCCACGTTGGCGATGGGCTTTGGCGTATTCCTCACAGTATCAGTGATCGCAACAATCACCGTTTACGGAAAAGATTTCGCGTTGAAATTAGCAGCACGTGACAACCAAAGGCTGGGAACCATCGTAAACTTGTTGCGTTTAGGAGGCGGCGTCGTGGTGGCTTTTATGGGCGCAATCATGTTCTTGGGCTCATTTGGCGCAAACAATGGAATGCTGTGAGAAATAATAATGAATAAATGGTTGGTACTCGCGGGCTTTATAGTTCTGTGTTTGGGTGTTGGCGTTGTCTCCGGTGTGATGACCGCAGGAGCTATGGTTGATTGGTACCCCACACTCAACAAACCATTTTTCAATCCACCATCTTGGGTTTTCGCGCCGGCTTGGACGATCCTTTATATCATGATGGCGGTAGCGGCCTGGCGCGTGTGGCTTGCTGGGCCTTCATCAAAACCCGCCCTCAATTTATTTTTCTTCCAACTGGTTTTGAATTTTTTGTGGTCAGTATTTTTCTTCGGCCTGCATTCGCCCGCATTGGCCTTGATCGACATTATCGCCATGTGGATCATGATTGCGCTGACCATGCGCGCATTCTTCAAAATTGCGCGGCCAGCGGGATGGTT
>CAXTKN010000298.1:0-2636 GCA_964244805.1 uncultured Aestuariivirga sp. | reverse complement strand
TGAAGGGTTCAACCTCAATCTCAAGGCCCTGCCCGTTTCCTGCCGCCTAGTTATTCGCAAGCGAAAAGCCAAGGATAGCAGCACCAAGGAAAGCGCGGGGCGATGGAGCCGCCTCGCGCAACGCCAAAGGCTGGGAGCAATCCCGGCCTTGGCTGGGACGGCCCTGCCCCGCAATACCATTTTGCACGGCGAATGCATCCCGTAGATGCAAAGACTGCCAGAAGCGTGAGTGGATTTCATTCTCACCGATCCGCCCTACTTGGTGAACTACCGCGACCGTTCGGGTCGCACTGTGGCCAATGACAATTCCTCGCACTGGGTTACCCTGGCTTTTGCTGAAATGTTCCGTATACTGACGAATGAGAGATTCTGTGTCAGTTTCTACGGTTGGCAGGCCGCCGACATCTTAATGGCCGCGTGGAAGGACGCCGGGTTCCGACTTGTGGGCCACTTTGTTATGAGTCAAGCTCTCGCTACCTGAGCGCACGGCATGAGATTGCCAATCTGCTGGCCAAGGGTTCCCCTGCCCTGCCCGCGCATCCGCCGCCCGATGTTCTCCCTTGGAGCTACACTGGCAACCTGCTGCATCCGACCCAGAAACCCGTCGAAGCTCTGAAACCTCTTGTTAGCGCGTTCTGTTCGCCCGGAGGGCTGGTGCTTGACCCCTTCTGCGGGTCTGGTTCCAGCCTTGTGGCGGCCCGTGAGTGCGGGTGTGACTGGCTGGGGTTCGACATGCACTCCGGGCATGTTCGCACAGCACTTGGGCGGCTTTTGTGAGCCGCCCTCCGCTGACTTGGCTCATACGGATTATTTGAATGTCTGTTTCGCAAATTGCGCAAGGTGTGAAAGGTCAACTGCGTGGCTTACACAGGCATCTTTTATGATTTCTGGCAGCTGGTCCCGGAAGAATTTGTTATCTGCCACTGACCAAGAGGTGTTGTCTCCATCTGCCTTCGAGATTGAGAGCACGTAGCCTATTCTTCTGAGTATCTCTGCGCGTCCGCTACCAGCACAGCTGCTGCCTTGCTTGGTATGCAGTTCATAGCGGATGATGTCGCTTACGGAAATGTTCTTCTCCGCCGTGGTGAGGGTTCCTTTGGCGGTTTGCACTGTTCCCGAGTTCAGGAATGGAAGTAGCTGGCCATTGATGCTTCCGAAGAGATTCTTGAAATCCATGATCAACAATTTTGCCGTCATGGAGTTTTGGAGCAGCTTCTCTGCCCCTGCTTTGCTCCCTGCGACGGCGGCAGTCGTTGCGGACATGAAGTCCACCATCTCTTTCACATGGGTAGTGTGAATATCATCGATGATTTTCCGGCTCGAGGGTTGGCCGAGGGCTTCATTCGCTTTCACCAGAAGCGCCTGAAGTCTGGGATCTGTTTGTTTTAGGACATCTCGTGCCCTTGGGGCTGCAAGACCAACAAGTTTAGTCTTAAGATATTCCATGTCATTTTTTGAAAATCCGTTTGCGTCGAGGATTTGTTCAAGAACTGGCCAAGCCTTTTCATTGGTTCTGAGATCGAGTTGGGAAACACCGAAGCTCAGGCCACTTTCAACCATACCAGAACGCGAGAGGCAGTAGGCAATGAGCCCTCCACCGGATTCATTGACGAGCATCACGCTATTGTAGGCGACGGCCAAAGGATCATTCAGATCACGAATTGATTTGTTGCCAGAGTAGCCCGGTGCTTTGCATGATGGCAATGTGGTCGCTGCGTGCAAGGTGCCGCTCATCAGCGTCAGCGCGAATGCCCATGCGAAGGATTTTTTGATCATGTTGTTCTCCTCAAGTTTCCCCCACCTCGTGGACATACCCAATTTGAATTGGGGCTGCAATCAACTTTCAATCGTTCGACGTTTTAATCGACAGCTTGTTGCCAGATTCACAATTTGAGTGACCACATTCTGGGCAAGGGTAAAATTGCACCAACGCCGTGAGCTCGACATTTGGCATTAAGGACATTGCTTGCGGATTAACGTGTGTAATTGTTTTGCAAGCATCGCATGTGAACACGAGTTTTAGGCCTCGCACCGTCACCTCACCTATATTCTTTGCGTACTTTTTTGTGAACACTTCGCTCTTCCAAATTTTGCATGATCACCGGAAGACTTACACTCTAACTGATTGTTTAAATATTTGGATAGCCCTCTGCGGTTTGTAATGATACTCCGCAATTGTGCGTTGCCTTTGGCTCGCGCTCTATCGCGTTTGACGCGACCAAACCTGCTGATGCAGTTTTGTCCCATGCGGGTGACGATCGCTAACGCGGGCTGTCAGGGAACTGGGTTCAGAGGCAATCCATCGCAGATAGCCGACTTTGACAACCAGTTGGCAGAACGCGATCAAATCAGGCTCAGTTTGCATGATTGATCTTCAGAGCGTTCAACTGTCTGGCAATAGCTGCAATATGCTCAATTCGCGCATTGCAGTATTTTTGTTAGGACGATGATTTGCCGCCGAGAATCCATTTAGACGCGGATTCTCGTCTCAGCGCCAAGCAACGCGCAGCTTGTAAAATTTCAAATGCAATGAAGATGCAATGCTTCGAACTTTCTCCAAAATGCTGTTTGCCGCTCACCATGATGTGCGCTAGATTCCGCAGCATCACGACACGCGATCAGTCTTCTCAGAGGAA
>CAXTKN010000297.1:0-2653 GCA_964244805.1 uncultured Aestuariivirga sp. | reverse complement strand
CTTTCCAAGCCAATTCGGAAGTCTGATATTTTGGCCACTTTAGTTGATATTGAACCCATCGGATCAAAAAACTGGGAAATTCCGGCGGATATTGTTTCAAGCAGTTTGCCGCTGATCGAGAATTCAGAACTTCACAAACTAGCCGAAGAATTAGGCGCAGAAATTTTGCCCGTTGTTTTGCGGCAATTCATTGTCGAAGTTGAGCTGCGGTGTCCAATGGCCGTCAAGGCGTTCTTACAGCGCGACTTTGAAGGCGTGCGCAAAGCAACCCACGCACTCTCAGGCATTTGCGCCACCGTTGGAGCGCAACAATTACGCTTCCAAGCGGACGCTATTGAGACAGGCTATGCAGAGATGGAAGAAGATGAGCTTGGAAATCATCTGCAAGTGTTGAACGAAGTTGCTCATAAAACAATTGCTGCCTTCAACGCTCAGAGTTTGATTCAGTAGTTTTCGGAAAAGTGACAGTTTTTATCATCGTCTTGGATATGTCAATTTTAGTTGACACTGGCCTAGCTCATGGCAGATTAGCGAATGAGCATTAAGATCGAGACTATTTTGTATGGCAAAACCTAACAATAAAGAGCCTGCGAAGGGCGCTATTAAGAGGCCTGTGTTTCCGTTTTCAGCCATCGAAGGCCAGCTAGAGCTTAAAACTTGCCTTATCTTGACGGCCGTTGATCCTCTCATTGGGGGGCTTCTTGCCATGGGTGATCGCGGCACCGGAAAATCAACGACGGTGCGGGCATTTGCAGCTCTGCTGCCCCCCATCAAAGCGGTCAAGGACTGCCCCTATCATTGTGATCCGGCACTGCCGCAATCAGCCTGTGATCAGTGCCGCACAGCGACTAAGCTTGTTGCGGAAACCATTCAGGTACCAGTTGTCGACCTTCCGCTCGGCGCCACCGAAGACCGGGTCGCAGGTGCACTCGACCTGGAACGGGCTTTGTCTCGGGGCGAAAAAGTTTTTGAGCCGGGTTTGCTTGCTAAAGCTAATCGCGGTTATCTTTATATTGATGAAGTCAATTTGCTGGAAGACCATCTGGTAGATTTACTGCTTGATGTGGCGGCATCGGGAGAAAACCTATTTGAGCGTGAAGGCTTGAGTGTGCGTCACCCTGCGCGTTTTGTATTGATTGGCAGCGGTAATCCTGAAGAAGGCGAATTGCGCCCGCAATTGCTTGATCGTTTTGGTCTGTCGGTTGAAGTTAAAACACCACAGGATGTTGCAAGTTGGGTGGAGATCGTGAAGCGACGTGATGCCTATGAGCGCGATTCGGAAAGTTTTCTTGCGCTGTGGCAGAACGAAGAAAAGACACTGCGAACGCGCATTGAAGCGGGACGTAAAAAATTAAAAGATGTTGTGGTGCCAGATGCTGTGCAAGAAGCGGCAGCGACACTTTGTATTGCACTCAAAACCGATGGCTTGCGTGGCCAACTTACTATCATTCGGGCAGCAAGGGCACTGGCAGCCTTTGAAAAACAGAAGGCTGTTACACTTTCGCATATCAAGCGCATGGCCTTGCCGTCTCTGCGTCACAGGCTTCGTCGCAATCCACTGGAAGAAACAGGATCGGCGGCACGCATCGAACGCGCAATCGTGGATGTTTTGGGACCGTGAAGGCTGACGAGATCAATGATGCCACTTGGATCGTAGGGCTTCTGGCCCTTGGTGGCCCTGATATTGGTGGGGCCTTAGTAACCACTGAGGCGGCGGATGATTTCAACGCAGCTTTTACCAAAGCGGCGGAACCGGGTCGTGAACTGCGCATCGTTTCATCGACAATGTCAGCTGAAGCTTTAAGCGGTTCGGTTGATCTTGCCGCAACTCTGGCTTTTGGAAAACCAGTTTATACCGAAGGGCTGCTCGCCACGCACCCTCGACTCATGGTGCGCCGTGCTGAAAAATTGGACGTTGCGTGCACGTCACTCCTTGCGAAAGCGCTCGACCAAAATCAACTGCTGCTGATTGCTGTCATGGATCCATATGATGCGGATGCGTTTCTGGCAGAAAAACTTGAAGCGCGTTTGCCCTTTGTGGTCGATGAGCCTGCGGAACTACGTTGGACCAGATCTGACATTCAGTGTGCAAAAAATCGGATTGAAAGAACTCCAGTCGATCCGAAATGGGTAAGGGATTTCTGCAGCGCTGCATTGGTAATTGGCATCAGCTCACCTCGCTTTGTGTTGCAGGCGGTGGCTACAGCACGCGCACTCGCAGCATTGAAAGAACAAGATGTCGACGAAAGCTGTGTTGCTATGGCTGCACGATTGGTGTTGGCGCACCGCGCAAAAAATGCACCACCTGAAGAACAGCAAGATGATCAACAACCACCACCACCTCAATCCGCTGACCCCGGTGAAGCTGAAAATAACACCGAACAAAATCCCGGCGATGCTGAGTTAATTCTTGAGGCGATTAAAGCCACATTGCCCGCGAACCTTTTGAACTTGGCCGCCGATGGTTTGGGTAAGCGCGGGGCAGGCCGCAATGTTAAAAGTGCCAGCCCGCGGAAATCAGGCGGACAAAGAGGCAGGCGCATTGGCCATAAACGCGCTTCGTCTCTGGCCGGTCAGCGCCTCGATGTTCTCGCTACGTTGCGCAATGCAGCCCCTTGGCAACCCTTGCGCCGCAAGTTGGCTGGGGCAAACC
>CAXTKN010000296.1:0-2656 GCA_964244805.1 uncultured Aestuariivirga sp. | reverse complement strand
AATTGCTCTTTTAATGCAGCAGCCTGAGCATTGGACCAATCATTGCCACCAATGGGAAAAACCAAAGCGGCCGTGGCGTTCATGGCCTTGATCTTGGCCAATTCGTCGTCCGTCAATGTCACGCTGGATGCGAGTGCCGGATCTTCGCCATTTGGGCCTTTGCTCATAACCTTGGTCATCAGGTCTTTCAACGCGGCATCCGGATCAGTCGCAAAGGCTGGAGCAGCAAAACCTGCTGCAAAAAGAGCGACAGCTGCTGCCGTGCCCAAGAACATTCGTTTATTCATCATGTCAGTTTTCTCCCATTTAGTGTTGGCTTCAAAGTCCTGCGTTTCGCATAAACTTCAAACTGTGAATGGCGCCGTCCTTTGGATCGGGCCATGAATCAAGTTCCGTGGTAATCCAGCCATTGAACTTGATGTTTTTGAGTGCCGCAATGATGGCACCGATGTCGAGTGAGCCTTGATCAAGCGGCGTGAATGCAAATGGCTTTTCTTGCCAACCCTTGAGGTGCACATAGCTGATGCGTGTTGCATGTTCGCGGATCATCGCTGGCACATCACCACCAGCGGCAGCAAGATGTGCCGTATCCGGGCAAAAATCGATTGAAGTTTCCTTGAAGATTTTGCGCACTTCATTGGGGCCTTCGACAATCGTCGAAAGATGTGGATGATAATGTGCCTTCAGGCCGTTTTTCTTGGCGATCTTCACTACTTTTTCGAGCGCCGCGCCGAGCTTTTTGATGTCGTCACGCTTGGTTCCCTTGGCGCGTTTTGCTCCGCCACCGACGACAAAATGTTCAGCACCACATTCAGCAGCGGCGGCTGCCACACGTTCCAACTTGGCCAGTTCCTCCGACAGAATGTCATCGAATATAAAGTTGGCACCCGAATATGCCGCGACCAGTTTGATGCCGCCATTTTTGAGAATTGTTTTCAGGCCTTTGAAGTTACCTGCAGCATAATCCAGCAAATTGGCATCGAATAGTTCCGTGCCTTCATAACCTGCAGCAGCAATGTCATTGATGGCTTTTTCCATATTGCCGAAGGTGCGATAAGTCAGTTGGGTAATTGAGGTGACGCCAACGGCATTCCCGCCCAGTTCTCCCCAGCAATTGGCATGATAGGCTAGTTTATTTGCCATGGTGCGCGCCCCCTCAGTTTGCGACATTGACCCAGCGCTCGGAGGCACCGGATTCAAGAATGGCATCAGCAATGGCGGAAATCTTGTAGCCATCTTCAAAGTTTGGTGAAGGTTGTTTGCCGCTGACGATGGCTGAGAAGAAATCATAGCATTCGATGATTTTGGTCTCGCCATAACCTATCCCTAAAGCAGGTATGGGCCACAGCCCTTGGCCGTAGGGATGGTTCGGGCCTGTATAGATGGTGCGGAAGCCACGTGTTTCTGCAGGATCATCCGCAAACATCACCTGCACTTCGTCCATGCGTTCATAGTTGAAAGCGATGGAGCCTTTGGTGCCATGAATTTCAAAGGTGAGGAAATTATTGCGGCCATGGGCATTGCGTGAGGCCTCGACGGAACCGACAGCGCCATTCTGGAATTTCAGCAGCGTGATCATTTCGTCATCAACGTCGACCACGCCCATGGGGCCTGCCCCAGACTTGTCAGAAGCACCAAGCTTGTCCAGTCCACCGGCTTGCAGCGGACGCTCAGGAATGTAGGTCTTCACGATGGCATTAACAGCGCTGACCTCACCCACCAGATACCGGGCAAAATCGAGAACATGAGTACCTATGTCGCCCACTGTGCCGGAACCCGCAACTTTCTTTTGAAAGCGCCAGGACAAGGGGCCATTCGGATCAGCTGACCAGTCTTGAAGATAGGTGCCACGGAAATTTAATATCTTTCCAATGCGACCTTCTTCAATCAGCTTCTTGGCCAGCGCTACACCAGGCGTGCGACGATAATTAAAGGCCACCATGTGAATAACGCCAGACTTCTGCGCAGCTTCAAACATGGTCTTTGCTTCAGCGCCAGTGCGCGCCAAGGGTTTTTCGCAAATCACATGCTTGCCGGCTTTCAATGCCGCAATGGCTATCTCTGCGTGGCTGTCATTCGGGGTTACAATGTCTATGACGTCTACGTCTTTGCGGGCGATGGTTGCCTTCCAGTCGGCACTGGATTCGTCAAAACCATAGCGCGTAGCACCCTGTTTGGCCATTTCAGCATTCACATCAACTAAAACCTTGCGGTGCGGAATGGCAGGGGCTGGCCAGAAGAACATTGGCATGGCCGCATAAGCCATCGCGTGGGCCTTGCCCATAAAGCCGCCGCCAATCATCGCTACATTCAGTGTTTTTGTCACGGTTTTCTCCCACTTGAATTTTGTTTCTTCTTTTCAAGCTTAGTATGATATAAAAATACATAAGTCAATATTAAAAATACAAAAGTATGCTAACTTACGATTTTTATTTGTTTCATTTCGTATATTTATGAATAAAAGCGCGACAATAAATTGATTTTAGATTGACAATTCCGTTGATTTTGAACAAATTTAACGCGAACGAGGTTCGAATTTTGCAAGATATGAAACGAGAATTCGCAATGTCCCCTGAGACAAGCATGGCAGTTGGACTTTCGGATCGGTCACAAGACGATACTCAAGCAAACCGTTCTCGGCGTGCCGCCGCCGAAC
>CAXTKN010000295.1:0-2693 GCA_964244805.1 uncultured Aestuariivirga sp. | reverse complement strand
CAAAACCGCCAAACTCACGGCCTCTGGCAAACCGGATTACCTTCGCGCTTTATCGACGAGCTGCCCGAAAAACACGTTGAGGTCGCTGCCATGAGCAACTCTTACGGCGGGCACGATTTGGGCACTTTCGGCACCAGCCGCTTTGATCAAGCGACCACCTTCGGCCAAGGTAGCTATTCAACCCCCGGCTGGAAACGCGCTGCAGCCCGCAAAGATTCCGGCGAAGCCACCCGCCACACAACCCGTTTCATCGAGGGCGAACTCACCGCCAGCAGCGCCAAACCATCAGACTACGTGGAGGGTGACCGCGTGTTCCATCAAAAATTCGGCTATGGCGCGATCATAAGTATCGAAGGCAATAAGCTGACAGTGGATTTCGAAAAGGCTGGCGAGAAACGGGTGATTGATAGCTTTGTAGAGCGGGGGTAACAAGACTACTTACAAAACCAAGGGCAAAGCCCTCAAGCAGCCCTCTAAACCTGCCCCTCAATCGCCGCCTTATCAATCACCGACCACACGGCCCAAATCTTCCCTTCCCGAAATTCATAAAAAACATTCTCGGAAAATGAAACACGTTTGCCGTTGACAGGCAGTCCCAGAAAAATTCCTTTGGGCGTGCAATCAAACAGCAGGCGCGACGCGATATAGGGCGGGTCACAGATCAGCAATTGAACATTAAAATGAAGATCCGGAATGTCTTTAAAATCATTCTCCAGCATCGCAATATAGCCGGAAAGTCCAATGCGCTTGCCATTGTGTTGCGCATCATCATGTACAAAATTGCCGAGCTTCGGCCAATTCTGCGCATTCAGGCAAGCAATGTAGTTGCGGTAGATGTCGGCAAGATTATTCACCTCAACTCGTCCGCAATACGCTGCCACTCATCTGCGATTGTTGCCGCGCGATTGCCGCCAACGCGTTGATACCAATACCGCGCATTTGCCTCATCGCCCTCGATCCAATGGGCCAGCGCGTGGACAATATCATACAAGGGATTGCCTTCATCTTGTTGGCAAAGTGTATGGGCCTTTTCCCATTCGGGGCCAAGCACCAATCCACCCTTCTTTAGCCACCACAACGCTTGCAGCGGCGGCGACAGATCAGTGGGTGGGGTTGGGTTTGAAAATGAAACGGGATCAAGCTTTGCCATTGATCCCGTATAGCATAATAATGAAAGCTGTGAATGCAGCTAAACATTAAGCCGTTGCAGATACAAACTTTAGCGCCACGCCATTCATGCAATAGCGCAGACCCGTCGGTTTTGGCCCATCATCAAACACGTGACCAAAATGTCCGCCGCAGCGGCGGCAATGCACTTCGGTGCGCGTTGCAAACAAGGTGTTATCATCTTGCTTGTTGACTGCATTAGGCATCACATCAAAGAAGCTTGGCCAGCCTGTACCGCTGTCAAATTTCGTTTCAGACGCAAAGGCGGGTAAATCACAACCAGCGCAAGCAAAAATGCCCTTGCGGTGCTCATCCAACAACTTGGATGTAAATGGCCGCTCAGTCGACTCTTGGCGCAAAACAGCAAAAGCCTCAGGCGATAAAAGCTTCTTCCACTCTTCTTCCGATTTGGTAATTTCAAATGTATCGGCTTCAGCCATGCGGGCACCAAAACCCAACGCAGCAAGCGAAATTCCGGCAAAACTTAAAGAACGTCGATTCATATTTATTCTCCTCTGTTGCCCATTATATACGCCTTGATGGGCCTTTGGACTACTCACAAGCTGGCTTCAGCCAATCAAACAAATGTGAGGAAATCAAGCCGCCGCGTGACCAGAAAGATTTTCACCGGCATTGGCGGGCAACCTAACGAAGAACAATGTCGAGATCAGCCCCACCGCCGCAACCACAACAAACGCCACAGCAAAATCAACCCGTCCCAAAACCACAACCCCGCGCACGAACTGTGAAGCCTCTAAAACCAGTGCCGCCACAGCAACACCCAGCGCCAGCGATAACTGTTGCGCCACAGTATAAAGCCCATTGGCGCGGCCCACTTCCTCAGATGTTACGTCGGCATAAGCAATCGAATTCAAACTGGTGAACTGCAAAGATCGCAATAAACCTGCGAACAACAAAACCAGCACCATCACCAGAAATGGTGTCGTTGGCAAAAACAAACCATTAATAGCCATAAAAACGCTAGAGGCAACGCCATTGAACACCAGCAATTGCCGATACCCCCACCGCTTCAAAGATTTCGCCGCCAAAAACTTCATCATCACGGCACCCAAGGCCGAAGCACAAGTAATGCTGCCCGATTGAAATGGCGTGAAACCAAAACCCAGTTGCAACATCAGCGGCAACAAAAATGGCACAGCACCAGCCGACACCCGGTAGAACATGCCACCCATAATGCTCACCCGCAATGTCTGCACACGGAGCATTGAAATATCAAGGATCGGATTTGCGGTGCTTTGCGCATGGCGCACATAAACCCATATCAAAAGCGCCCCAGCCGCAATCATTCCAAAAATAATCTGAGGCGCAAATATCCCCTGTCCCAGTTCGGTCATTCCAAACACGGTAAGCGACAGGCCCAGCCCCGAAAGTACAAAGCCCTTAATATCCAGTGGAGCAACACTCTCATCCTTCATATTCGGCATCAGCCAAGTGGCCAGCACCAGACCCAAAATTCCAAACGGCAAATTCATCCAGAATATCCAACGCCAGTGAAAATATGTGGT
>CAXTKN010000294.1:1350-2703 GCA_964244805.1 uncultured Aestuariivirga sp. | reverse complement strand
GGAATTGGTTGCCGGTAAAGCCCCACGCGCGAAGATCGATCAAAAAGCTGCTGACGCGGCCAAGGCATAAGCGTTTTAGAATTGAATTGAAGAAGGCCAGTTGACAGACTGGCCTTTTTTGTTTGTGGCTGTCTCGCGTGACAAGATTTGTCACCTATGCTAAAATAAATTTATGACCAAGCTCGAACAAATTGAAAAAGCTGTAACTGCACTCAGCCCTGCCGAGATTAAGCAGTTTGCCGATTGGTTCGCGGAATTCCATGCTGACCTTTGGGATCAGCAGATTGCGGCTGACGCTGAATCGGGCCGTCTGGATCAATTTTTGGCCGAAGCCAAAGCCGAAATCGCAGCGGGTAAAGTCCGCGATTTATGAAGCACCGGGCTACTGCGAAGTTCTGGAAACTTTACCACGAACTTTCCCCCGAAACTCAAGCCATCGCAGATAAAAACTTTGAACTGCTCAAAGCAAATCCCAAACATCCTTCGTTGCATTTCAAGAATATAAAATCCGAGCTCTGGTCAGCCCGCATTGGGCTGAACCATCGTGCATTGGCACTTCAAAGCGCTGATGGCTTTGATTGGGTTTGGATTGGGCGACATGAGGAATATGATCGGTTGATAAAGTGAATGAGTTTGCAAGATGAACACCAAAAACATTTGAAGCAATTGAGCTGGTATGGAGAGGGCCGTTTTCGACGTGGCTTGCCTCTTTGCTTTTACGGCTTCACCATCATCCAATGACGTGTTTCAATTTCACCTTCAGGGGTTTCGTCAATCGACACATCTTCCCGGTCAACCCGCCAGCCTTGGCGTTCATAAAACCGCCGAGCGGCGAAGTTGCCAAAGATACAATCCAATTCAAAATGTGTCGCGCCGGTCAGTGCCATTTCTAGTTCGGCCATCTGGCAAAGCCTTTCCCCTATACCTTGGCCGCGAAAATCAACCTTGACGAATAGGCTATTGAGCGAGCCGTTTGTCCAGCAGACAAAACCAATGATATGGTTATCTGCCAATGCAACAAGCGTGGTTTTGGCGCGTTGCTCAACCCGGTTGCGGAAAAATAAAATTGGACGATATTTTGCTTTGCGAGTGTCCTGTAAGGGTGCTTGCGTTTCATGCCAGTTGTCGTAGAAAAACTGAGCAAGCGCTTCAATTTGGCTGTCGTCAAAGTTCTGATATCGCAGCATAACTGTCTTTCCCATTTCTAAAACTCTATTACCTATTCCTTCTTTCTGGTGAAAGGCGGAATGACAGGTTCGTGAATTGGGCGCTATGATTTGACTCCCCCCCGTTAATTGCTAAATAGCGTCCAAGAATTACACACGGAAAATAACCATGGCAAAAGCACGTACC
>CAXTKN010000294.1:0-1250 GCA_964244805.1 uncultured Aestuariivirga sp. | reverse complement strand
GAGATGGATAAGCGCCAAGGCATTGTGCATGTGGTTGGGCCTGAACAAGGCTTCACACTTCCCGGCACTACCATCGTATGCGGCGATAGCCACACTTCGACGCACGGTGCATTCGGTGCGCTGGCGCATGGCATTGGCACTTCAGAAGTAGAGCATGTGTTGGCAACGCAAACTCTGATCCAGAAAAAAGCTAAGAACATGAAAGTAGAAGTGAATGGCAAACTGGCCAAGCATTCCACGGCCAAAGATATCATCCTTGCCATCATCGGCGAAATCGGTACGGCGGGCGGCACAGGCTCAGTGATTGAATTTTGTGGTGAGGCCATTCGGGACTTGTCGATGGAAGGCCGCATGACCGTGTGCAATATGACCATTGAAGGCGGCGCACGCGCTGGTCTGATTGCGCCTGATGCTAAGGCATTTGAATATCTAAAAGGCAAGCCCCGCGCACCCAAAGGTGCCGATTGGGATAAAGCCATGGCCTATTGGGCCAACTTGCACACAGATGAAGGCGCACATTTCGACCGCATCGTAACTTTGGATGCAGCCAACTTGCCACCCATCGTGTCATGGGGCACATCGCCAGAAGACGTGGTTTCGGTGGCAGGTGCCATTCCTGATCCAGCGCTGATTGAAGATGAAGGCAAGCGCCAATCAAAAATCCGTGCCCTTGAATATATGGGCCTCAAAGCCGGTCAGAAGATTACTGATATTGCCCTTGATGTGATCTGGATTGGTTCATGCACCAATGGCCGCATTGAAGATATGCGCGCAGTGGCTGATGTGGTGAAGGGCAAGAAAATTGCCACTTCGCTGGATTATGCGATGATTGTTCCGGGCTCGGGTTTGGTCAAAGAAATGGCCGAAGCTGAGGGCCTCGATAAGATTTTTCTGGATGCAGGTTTTGAATGGCGTGAACCAGGCTGTTCCATGTGCTTGGCCATGAACCCTGACCAGCTGAAACCCGGCCAACGCGCTGCCTCCACCTCAAATCGCAACTTTGAAGGCAGGCAGGGTTATAAAGGCCGAACCCATCTGGTATCGCCACAAATGGCAGCTGCTGCAGCATTGGCGGGGCGGTTTGTGGATATCAGATCAACCTGACTTTTGACGGAATCGTCAAAAGTCAGCAAAGTTGATCGAAAATAATAACCTAGAGCGATTTTGACTTTTCCATGAAAAGTCAAAACGCTTAGGCAACAGGGCTAAAAATAAAATTTTCTCGGTTTGACTTTGGTTTTCTTTACCAT
>CAXTKN010000293.1:0-2722 GCA_964244805.1 uncultured Aestuariivirga sp. | reverse complement strand
AACCCTCAGGCTTTTGATGCTGGGCTGGCCCGGCGGGGGTTAGCGCCGATTTCTGTATCGCTGCTTGCGCTTGATGAACAAAAACGCGAAACCATGCAGAAATTGCAAGATGCGCAGAGCCGCCGCAACGCTTTGTCAAAAGAAATCGGCATGGCGATGGGCAAGAAGGATGTGGCGCTTGCTGACAGGTTGAAGGCGGAAGTGGCTGGCCTCAAAGATGCGATTACCCAAGGCGAAGAGCAGGAACGTGTTCAGACCAAAGCGCTGAATGATGCGTTGGCCGTGATCCCCAATATCCCGCTTGCTGCTGTCCCGGACGGCAAGAGCGAGCATGATAATGTGGAAGTTCGCAAGTGGGGCGAAAAGCCCGTGAAAAATTTTGAACCACAACAGCATTTCGATATTGGTGAGGGCCTTGGCCTCATGGATTTTGAAATTGCCTCGAAGCTCTCAGGCGCGCGTTTTGTGGTTTTGAAAGGTGCTTTGGCGCGGATGGAACGCGCACTCGCACAGTTCATGATCAATCTGCACACGGATGAATTTGGTTATAGCGAAACTTATGCGCCTTATATGTTGCGCGAAGAAGCCATGTATGGCGTGGGCCAGTTGCCAAAGTTTGAAGAAGATTTATTCAAGACAACATCTGGTCATTATCTCATCCCTACAGCCGAAGCCTCCCTCACCAACTTGGCGCGTGAGCAAGTTCTCGACGAAGCAAAACTTCCGATCCGTATGGCGGCTTACTCACCTTGTTTCCGTGCGGAAGCAGGGGCTGCAGGGAGGGACACACGTGGTATGATCCGTCAACACCAATTTTCAAAAGTGGAATTGGTGTCGATCACCACGCCTGAACAATCTGATGCAGAACATGAGCGCATGACGAATTGTGCTGAAGAGGTGTTGGAGCGTCTTAATCTGCATTACCGTACTATAGTACTCTGCACAGGCGATATGGGGTTCGGTTCGCGCAAGACTTATGACATTGAAGTGTGGCTGCCGGGCCAGAATGCTTACCGCGAAATTTCATCGTGTTCGCAATTTGGTGACTTTCAAGCGCGGCGCATGGAGGCACGCTGCAAGGCGGCTGATGCCAAGCAGGCGCGTTATGTGCACACGCTGAATGGGTCGGCCCTCGCTGTGGGCCGCACGATGGTGGCGGTTCTGGAGAACTATCAAAATGATGATGGCTCTGTCACGATACCGGACGTGCTTCGCCCCTATATGGGCGGCATGACTGTGATCAAGAGGCCTTGAAATCATGCGCATATTAGTGACCAATGATGATGGCATTCATGGGCCAGGTTTGGAGGCGTTGGAAAAAATTGCCCGCAGCATCAGCGAAGATGTGTGGGTGGTAGCGCCTGACGTGGAGCGTTCAGCAGCAGGGCGCGCACTCACCATCTCGCATCCGCTTCGTTACCGCCAAATTGAAAAACGAAAATTTGAAACTACTGGAACTCCCGCTGATTGCGTGGTGATGGCGGTGCGTAAAATTATGCCAGCTCTGCCTGATTTGATTTTGTCTGGTGTTAATCGCGGGCAGAATATTGCTGACGATATCACTTATTCCGGAACGATTGCTGCCGCAATGGAGGGCACGTCACTGGGTATTAAATCAATTGCGCTCAGCCAAGTGGTCGGCATGTTTGGCAATGGTGAGAGCTTTGCTGTGGCTGAAAAACATGGCCAAGGCATTGTGGAAAAACTTTTAAAAATGGATTTTGGCCCGGGTCTTCTGATCAACGTAAATTTTCCAGATTGCAGACCAGACGAAGTGGCAGGCATTGATGTGACGATCCAAGGCAAGCGCGATCAGAACTATCTTACTGTAGATGAACGCGTAGATGCGCGGGGCCAAGCCTATTTCTGGCTCGGCTTTGCGCGCGAGCGCGGCACACCACCCAAAGGCACAGACTTGGCATCGGTGTTTAACAAGCGCATTTCAATTACCCCGTTACACACAAACCTGACGCAGGTTGACGCCTTATCCGAATTGCAGACTGTTTTTGGTTGAGGCGTCATGATGGAAACCGAGAAGAGTATTTATAGAATTCTCATTCTTGATTTGATCGGACTGAAGTTCGATAAACATGGAAAACCTGATCCTTCAGAAGTGAAAGCGCATATTCAATCCAAGGGCGGCGTGTTTCACGATTCCGCTTGGAATGCGAATGATGTTCTCGAAAAAGGCAAATTGCATTTCTTCTATCAACCTGACTTATCAACCGCTGCTGAAATTTTAGCTATCACAGATCACGGCCAATATGATGCTGTGATTGCAGCGGCCACATTCATCCCGCAAGGCTCAATTTTTAAATCCGGCGGTGTGCGCATTGGTGCCGGCACCGGAAATATGGGCAGTGCCTCATGGGGCGGGGGCAGTGGCATCGGGGGAGGTGCGCCACTCATGAATACGCCAGGATTTAACAGTCGGGCCACCGCGCAAATGGTTTTCAAAGCGCTGCTGCGTGTGCGGCCCGATTTACCTGTCGAGGAACTTCATAACCGGGTGATTGCAGGCGATTTTGATACGGCACGAAACTTGCGCGGATATCCAACTGAAAAATTGGAAGGCAAGATATTTGCGATTCTAGGCTTTGGCAACATCGGCAGTGAAGTTGCTCGGATTGCACAGGTGTTTGGCATGAATGTAAAAATATTTGCCCGTAAACATCACCGCGCGGAGATTGAGGGGCAGGGCTTTGAATTTGCCAGCAGCGTT
>CAXTKN010000292.1:0-2761 GCA_964244805.1 uncultured Aestuariivirga sp. | reverse complement strand
TGCAAGCGCAACAATCTGTTTGCTGGCGCATTCGCCGGTGATGCCGCGATTATGAATGAATATATCTCACGCGGCTTTACTTTCTTGGCGGCTGCGGTTGATGTGGATTTGATGCGCATTGGTGCGGCGGCAATTTTGAAAGATGTTAAATTATGAATGTGAAGTCACCGCAGCTTGATCCTTCACATGCGGCCATCCTCGACCGGCTAATTGATCTTATTCACGCGGCGGGGCCGATCTCAGGTCAGACCGATAAATACTTCACTAACACATCGCGCATTGTTGCCGGCCACGGTGATGAACAAGTGACTTTCGCTGTGTTCATGCGCCGCCGCGTTGTAGCCGCGCTCGAGCCTGCCATTCGCTTGGTCAATCACTTCGTGCCCGATGCAAAGGTCAAACGCTTTGTGGCTGAGGGTGAAGTGGTTCCATCCGAACATAAGTTGATGGAAATCACGGGATCGATGAAAGCACTTTCAGAAATTGAAACGCTGCTGTTGCAGAAAACAGGGTTCCCCTGCGTCAGCGCCAACAACGCTTATGAAATGTGCCGCGCCATTCCTTCCGCTGGTTTTATGGATATGCATGCCCGCCATGGTTCGGGTGCTGAGATGAATATTCTAGCGGCTTATGGCGCCATGGTGGGAACGCATGCAGCGCGGAAAGCTGATCCGAAAGTCAAAGGCTTCATTGGTTCATCGCAAGATTTAACCGCGCCTTTTTTTGGGGCAGGGGCAGGCATGGGCACCATGCCTCACGCGCTTGTCGGTTATGCGAAGGGCGATGTTTTGGCTGCCATGAAGCTATTCCATGAAACTTTGCCAGAAGCAAAATCTCTGATCGCCTTGGTTGATTACAATGGCGAAGAAGTTACTGATGCGCTGCGCTGTGCAAAGTGGTTTTACGACGAATCAAAGCTCGACAAAGCTGGCAAAACATTCGGCATCCGCCTTGACACCCATGGTGGGCGTTTTGCCCAAGGTCTTGATTACGAAAAGTCTGTCGAAATCGTCGGTCAGTGGCTCAATGTGATGGGCGAATATTCCATCGTTGAACAAGTGTTAGGTGGTCGCGCATTCCAGATGGATCCGAATAACATTCTGGTCGATAAAGTTCGGCGTATTTTGTTTGGTAAGGGCGTTTCAGTGGCCAACATCATCCACGCCCGTCAGTCGCTGGATAAAGCTGGTTATGAGAGGGCAACCATCGTTGGCTCATCAGGTTTTGACCCTCAGAAATGTCAAATCATGGGGGCAGCCAAAGCGCCGATTGATATGGTGGGGACTGGCAGCTTCCTGCCCGCCACATTAACTGAAACTTATGCCACCGCAGACATCATTGCTTATGGCGATGTGAAGCGCGTTAAGGTTGGTCGCGAATTTCTCTTGGATTAAACTAAAAATTTTGTAATGCTTAAAAGGTATCGTGATATTTAGCGATAGGTCGAGGGGGCAACGCTCGAGCTGGAGGTTACTTTGAATAAGATCATCATTGCACTTTTTGGTGTTATCGCTGTGTTGGCCATGTTGGCTGCACCAGCAGAGGCCCGCGGAAAAAATCGGCGCTATTCTGCGCCACCTTTGCCGCCCATCGTGGTGGTTAATGTCAGCATCGCCTCGCAAACCATGTCTGTGTCGGTTAATGGTTGGCCCGAAGGCTACTGGCGCATATCTTCGGCGCGCAGTGGTTATCACACACCGCGCGGGTCATACCGTGTCACCCGCATGGCCCGCGAATATTATTCAAAGAAATATGATGATGCACCAATGCCAAATTCGGTATTCTTCTATGGTGGTTATGCGATCCATGGCACCAACCACATCTCCCAATTAGGCAGGCCTGCTTCGCATGGCTGCATCAGGCTGCACCCAAGTGATTCGGCTGATCTTTTTGAACTTGTGGAGCAATACGGAATGTCGCGCACGCGCATTAATATCATATAGAAATGGCGCGTATTGCTCTCATCACGGGCGGTGCCCAAGGTTTGGGCGCAGCCATCGCTGCGCAATTTCTGCGAGACGGATTTGCTGGTGTGGTTTTGGTAGACCGTAATTTAAAGAAACTTGGGCTACAGGCCAAAGCGCTTACTGAACTGGGTGCAGTCGAAATATTTGGCGGAGATTTGGCTGATGACGAAACCGCCGCTAAAGCCGTTGCACTGTGCATCAATAAATTTGGCCGCATTGATGTCTTAGTCAACGCTGCAGGAAACACCGAGCGCGGCGGAATTGCTGATACAACGCCCGAAGCTTTTCATCGCCTCTTTAATGTGAATGTAAAAGCGCCATTGCAAATGATGCAGGAGGCAACGAAGCATATGGTCGCTGCCAAATCTGGTGTTGTGATTAACGTTGCCTCGATGCTGGCCCATGGCGGCCCACCCAGCATTGGCACCTACGCTGCATCAAAAGCCGCGTTAGTCGCACTTTCTAAAAATGCAGCTAACGCTTTCAAGCGCGAAGGTGTCCGGGTGTTTGCAATCAATCTCGGCTGGGCGTTGACCGAAGGTGAACACGCCCTGCAAACTGGCTTCCACGGTCTTCCCGAAAACTGGCACGAAGACATCGCCGCCCGCATGCCCTCTGGCCGTTTGATAGCGCCTGAAGATGTGGCTGGCCTCTGCGCGTTTCTCGTCTCGCCGTCTGCACAGATGATGAATGGCGTGGTGATTGATTACGAACAAATGCCGATTGGCGTCTATGATGTGCATCCGGCGTTGAGGGTGGATTGAGAAGCCAAGTTGCGTTGGAAACATTTTTCG
>CAXTKN010000291.1:0-2776 GCA_964244805.1 uncultured Aestuariivirga sp. | reverse complement strand
GCTTTGGGAGACTGGCTTGATGCAGGGCTTTCTTCAAAGAAAAACAGGCTTTCCAAATTTCTCGAGTGGAAAGCGGGCACCGATGGGCCAACAGAAAGCCCACCAGCAGAGTTTCCATTTACGGTGAGTAGCGACGTGTCGCGAGAAACTTATGAGGGGTGGCGAAAGCAAAACGTTCCGGTGTTTTGCTTTGTGCAGGGCATGGAGAGTATGCGCTGTGTTGTGCTGACAAAGGATGGTTCTGTTACCGAAGTTGGGATGCAGAGTTTTCCGGGCTGAAAACTAATTCTTGAAAGCAACTTGCTGGATCTGCGTTTCAACAATGCGCGCATCCTCGAAACCGTTGGATATGGCTGTATCAAGTGCTGTATTTGCATCTTCCTTATTATCCAGAGGACCGATCTGCACGCGGTAAAGCGGGCCATTGGCGCCAACGGCTTTTACGATCTGCGTGGGGCCGAAACCTGCCAACTGGTTATAGGCGAGCTTGGCATTTTCCAAATCATGGAAGACCCCTACCCGCACCATATACCCAGCACTGTCAGATGGCAGAATGTCTTGCGAATCTACACTTGCTTGTTGAACACCAGAATCCTGGGGCTCAACATCGTATTTTGGATTGTGTTTTCTTGCGGCAACTTGCATTGGGGCGCTCGCATTTGCATCATCGGCCATCGATGCGATCTGGCTTATTGATGCACCATCGTTCAAGGCTTGGTTCATGGCCAACATATGTTGAGAAGAATCTTCTAACGGTGCTGGACCGATGAGTTTTACACGCACATGGGTTTTACCCTTGTTGCGGTAGCCCAAAACATCCGCTGCTTTTTTGGAAAGATCGATGATGCGCGTATCAACAAATGGGCCGCGATCATTTATGCGGACGACAACTTTGCGGCCATTATCAAGATTAGTGACCATGGCGTAGCTTGGCAGCGGCAAAGTGGCGTGGGCCGCTGTGAGCGTGTTCATATCAAACCATTCGCCGTTTGAGGTTTTGCGTTTGTGGAAGGCTTCACCGTACCAAGAAGCCACGCCCGTTTTGTCATAACCTGGCTGTTCATGAGGAGTCCAAGTGCGACCAGCAACTTGATAAGCATTTCCGACTTGATATTTGCCACCACCAAATGGAATGGGGCCTTTGCCACGATAGTAGGGACTGCCCTTTCCAGCGAAAGGATCAAGACCAGCGCCCTTCCAACCGCGGTGTGGCGGCGGATTGTGGCTCGAACAGCCTGCGAGAAACACGGCACACAGGCTGGCGATCAGAATACTTGAAGATGATTTACGCATATCTGAATCCACACACAAACTACTGAGCTTTAAAAGCCACAGAGGATGTTTTTGCGCGCGGAACGTAAAATTTGAGTCAAATTGTTTGGTTAGCGTTTAGTAAAGTTTAAGGCTTGGGCGGTGCCAAAGTTGTGCTAGCCGGAGCTGGCGTCGCGCTCAAACTTGCGAGACGCACCAGGTTTTTTGTTGAAATTGCGATGCCCTTGTCTGCCGCTCTTTGATAAAACTGTTTGGCTTTATCCAAATCTTTTTTGGTGCCCCAGCCCATTTCATACATGCCGCCAAGATTGTTCATGGCCCAGCCATCGTCACCTTGGGCTGCTTGGTCGAACATCTTGAATGCTTCGTCCAGATTGCGGTCTGTGCCCAAACCTTTAAGTAACATAACGCCTAAATTGTTTTGTGCGACTGCAAGCTTTTGAGCGGCGGCTTTTTTGTACCATTCGACGGCGGCCTTCAGATCAACAGGCATGCCATCGCCGTTTTGCAGCATCTGACCCAGCAGATTTTCCGAAGGGGCGTGGCCATGTTTGGCGGCCGAGTCTAAAAGTTTTATTGCAGTTGGTTTATCGGCTTTCAGGCCGGGAGCGCCCTTCTCAACCAGCTTTGCCAAACGATATTGGGCTTCGTAATTTCCGGTGAGCGCCGCTTCCCGGTACCATTTTGCAGCCATAGCCGGATCGGCTTTGGTATCAACACCGGCTTCCAACGCTTGGGCCACAGCCATCTTCGCATCGGGATCACCAGCCTTGGCCAATTGCATTTTTTTAACGAAGGGGAGCTGTTCCAATCCATTGTCGGCAGAAAATGCTGTGGGGTTGCCCAACATCAGACACAGTGCCACCAAACTTATCCGGCTTAAAACAGACATCCCATTCCTTTTCTGTGTTCGGTCAAAACAATATTGGTTATTTTACGCGAACAAAATTTGAATCGCGGCAGAATACCAGCCAGCAACCTTTCAGAACCATTGTGCTGTCTGTGAGCGTTGCAATGGCGCGATATGAACCGCCGTCATCTGCATTATAAATATATCCCTTATAAGTATTTGGGCCTGTTTGTGTCATCCCACTGATCACGGGCAGACCCATAACCGGCCGACTGCGCAATGATTTATTTGGGTTTAATGCATCAAGCAACGGTGTGCCGTCGGGGTAATTCTTGCTGGCAAGGTCAACAATATTTGCACAAATGTTTTTGCCACAACGAACGACTTTTACAGTGACTTTGCCGGTGTTCAATTTCCAGATGCCTTCTGGGTTGATTTCAGCCAGTGCCAAAGGGGTGGCAATGACCATGGCGGCTAATGCTATAATAAATTTACGAAACATAACGTCCCTCATTCTCAAAATTCAATTTACATCAATTTACATATTGAAGCGGTTGTCGCCGTTCTTCGCTTACTATAGCATATCCCTAAATCCAAGGGAGTAGCTACGTTGAACAATGTGACCAGCTTTAAATCGCAAAAGACTTCTGACGC
>CAXTKN010000290.1:0-2803 GCA_964244805.1 uncultured Aestuariivirga sp. | reverse complement strand
ACCCTGCCCGCGCAAAACTAATCGCCCAAGCCCGCCCGATAAAGCCAGAGCCGATAATTGCAGTGTTGGTGGAGTTCGACATTTCTAAGACCTTCTTTTCGGCGCTGGGTTAGGTGATGGTTTGCAAAGAAACCCGCAATTCAAAAGCCTATAGTGCATAAAAATAAATGTCAAATAGTTAGATAAACATCATATTCTGATGTTTATCTAAAGAAAAAATTGTCACTTTATGGGCAGTGAAGACTAAAAAATAAAAACAGAAGCCCGAGAATACCCTCGGCTATTTGGTGTCGATTTGTATCAATCAAAACGAATTGAACTAAATGAACCTCGGGGTACCAAGCAAACTTGAAAACCGAAGTTTATCGTTCAAACCTGCTGTATTAACGAGTGATTGAACCCTCGCGCGTTCTGGTGCGGTAATTTGAGGACCAACAATTATGTGGTCAATTAGTTCATTCAGATTAACATCAACTTCTATGCCGTTTTCAGGGACTGGCACTCCAAATTCTTCCGCCGTGCGAAGTGAGATAGCAAGCCTGAACTCTTTCTCCCACTCAAAAGCCCGATGTTTAAAGAAAAACCGATCGAGCATCCCTTTCCTCATTCGAATTTGCGTCAGATCAACGTATTGAACTGGTCCGCCCCACATTTCCTCAACACCATAATTAGGTTGCAGTCGAAACGGAATAAAGGAATTCTTTATTCGAGTTGGTGTTGAGCAAATTGTTACTCCCTTGGCTTCTCCAGCATACAATTTCCACATCGCATCGCTTTCATATTCAGCACGATGCCAGCAACTTATTTTGGTTAAGCGCTTAAGTTCGAAAAATGCATGTTCACCTACTTCCATATCTGCATAACGTGGGTCAGGCGGAGGCACATCTACCTGAACAGCAACAGCCCCCTCAAATGGATCAGAAAATTGATTAGCAGATGCAAAATATACTTTATTGGTTTTGATTATGGATTCTAGGCGATCGACAGTGCAATAACGCCAAAGGATTTCATCCCACAGTATTTGATTGTTATCGAAGGTCCGCAACAGCTTCATTCCACTTTTGATTTTTGATGTCTTTCTACTTTTAACTTGTCAACTTGCAGTTCACGAAATGAATTATTCGAGAAGAAGTCAAAACAAAATCTGCAAAATCAAATAGTAGTCAAAATATTGCACCGACCTTTGTTGTTCAACTATTCGCCACCTGTTTCAATATCTCAATATACTGCTCCATATTCGCCAGCACGCGCTCCGTTGGGCCGCCGAGGCCTACGGCGAATCTTGCTCCTACGCGGCCTACGGGCACGGCGATGGCGGTGACACCGATGGCATATTCTTCGCGGTCGAATGATACCAAATCCTCGCGGATTTTTTCGAAGGCGCGCAGCAATGCAGGCTTAGTGGTGAGCGTGTTCACCGTGCGACGGGTGAGTTTGTGTTTGGCGAGATAGCGATCAACTTCATCGGTTGATGCCAGCGCCAACAGCAATTTGCCTGAGGCCCGCGCATGGGCTTCGCCCGTGGCACCCACTTGGGTTGAGGCGGCTTGAATGGGGGAATTGCCTTTGGCATTGGCCAAAACCACAACTTCATCATCAATCCAGCCCACCAGATAGGCGGTCTCGCCCGTCAGCCGCGCCACACTTTCAGCATAACGCGCCAATTGTTCGGGCGCAGCCGTTTGTTGTTTATAACCATTGGCGATGACTGATGCGGCAAGGCCCAACACATAAGCGCTGCCCGCACTTTTGCGCAGCATGTTGACAGACACAAGAGTGTGCAACAGATGATAAACCACTTGGCGCGGCAGGTCTAAATTATCGCTGAGATTCTTGGCCGAAATGCCTGACGGCCCACTGCGCGCTACCGCAAGCAAAATCTCTATAGTACGCGCGGCAGATTGAACGCGGGGCGCTTTCGGTTCGGCTAAACTATCCATGGCGAGTCAATTTTCCTTTGAGGTGGAAGTTACTGGCAATCACCATTTGATACAAGTCGCAGACCGCGATGATTATTTTTTCAACAGCGCTCTTACCGCTTCCGCAATCATATTCGCATTCGGCAACAGGGCCGCTTGCAAAGTGGGCGAGGCAGGCATGCGCACGTCGGGTGTCGTGAGGCGTTTTACTTTGACTGCGAGATTGGCGCAAAGTTCGTGAACCCGCATTCCAATCTCGCCTGCAAAGCCCCCGGACTTTACAGCTTCGTGAACGATCAACACGTTTCCACTTGCAGCGGTCACCGCGGCAATGATCGCCTTGTCGTCGATAGGGGAGAGCCAACGCAGATCAAGCACGCTGGCTTCAATGCCACTCTCGGCGAGTTTTTCGGCGGCGGCGATTGTGTGCTGCACCATGGTGCCCCATGTAATGATGGCGCAATCTTTGCCAGCGCGGCGCAGGCGCGACAGTCCGACTTGTTCAGCACAATCGGTAATGCTGATCTCGCTTTTGGTTTGGTAAGCCCCGCGCGCTTCAATGACGATGCAAGGATCAGGATCAGCCGCAGCGGCGCGCAGCAATGCATATGCGTCCGCACCCGTTGCCGCGATGGCCACTTTGATGCCGGGGATATGCGCGAGGATCGCTTCCACCGATTGTGAATGTTGCGCACATGAACCCGGCGTTGCGCCCTGTTGCGTGCGCACCACCATGGGAACAGATGTGCGCCCGCCTGTGATGTAGCGAATATTGGAAGCTTGATTGATGATCTGATCAATGGCCACAGACAAAAAATCCGCCCACATAATTTCCACGATAGGTTTCAGTCCAGAGATTGCTGCGCCCACTGCCGAACCAAGAA
>CAXTKN010000289.1:0-2827 GCA_964244805.1 uncultured Aestuariivirga sp. | reverse complement strand
CGCTCTATGCCGGGCAATGTACGTAGGATAAATCGGGACATAGCCATCAGCGCGCCAGTATTGCCAGCAGAGACAACAGCGTCAGCCTCTCCCTTATGCACGGCATCAATTGCCAGCCACATGCCACTTTTATTACGGCCCCTGCGCAAAGCTTGACTCGGTTTTTCATCCATCGCCACTGAAACCTCCGCGTGACGCATTTGCGCAATGGCAGCAAGCTTGGGGTGTTTGTCGAGAATTGGTTTCATTTTGGCTTGGTCGCCAAACAGAATGAACTGCAAACCCGGATGGCGCAAAGCTGCCAAGGCAGCGCCCGGAATAACCACTTCTGGCCCCAAGTCACCGCCCATCGCATCAAGGGCGAGGGTTCGATTTTTTAGCATTTGGCTGATAAATTCCGATTCTGTTGCTTCAACTGCGCTACCCATAAGATAAAGCCTTGTGGGCTTGAGACAACACCTAAATTCAAGTGGTTTTTTTGGGGTTTTTGTCTAATTTTATCAAATTGGCGAAGGGTGATGGTTTTGCGGGTTCGCACTCTGAAGTCTCGTCCGATTCTTCGTGATCGGCAAATTCTTCGCCCTTTTTGCGCGGATAGGGATCAAGCTCCAGGCTCAAATTTTCAGACACGAGTTCACCTAAATCAACTTCGCCATTGTCAATAATTTCGGCATCTTCCTCGATACCATCTATCGCAATTTTAGGCGGCAAGAAAAACCGTTCCACCTCATATTTATAAGTCTGCCGAAACGGCTCAAGGCTGACTACTGAAACTTGTTCCAGATCGGCGGTAAAATCTCCCGTCACTTTCAATCCGCCACCGCGCCATGGTGTTGCAACTAAGTGGGCTTTCAGTGAATGAATCGCGAGCAAATCAAAACGCAAAGCCAAGGCCTTGCACTCGGCTTCGTCTGCCGCAAATACTTCATGGCTGCCTTTGCGTGGCACCCGGTCGACGATGAGCGGGCGTGAAAACTCTAGCTTTGGTGCCTTAATCTTGATCATCAGAGAGGTAACTCCCCGTCCAATATTGATTTTGTCGGTGTAGAACTCAACTTCGCTTTGGTGTCTTCCGTCCATTTCGCTAATTCGGATGCTTTCGGATTTGCAGCACCACCATAAACATTGCGCTGTAAAGCCCCGACCAAAACACCCTCGTCTGATGCCGTTGCATAAGCTTTAACGCGCCCTGTAAATGCTTCAGCCATAGGGCGGATTTTCTTTGCCACAGACAAATCGCCAATGCCCATTTCGCGCAAAGTGCGATCCAAATCCTTGAAAAATGTGTCGGTGAGTTGTTGGTTCATGTCGACAGCTTCCCCCCTCAACCGATCCAGCACCAAATACATATGCAAAACAATCATATCAAATCGGCCATCCAGAGTGTCAGGAACGTCCATCTCTGCATAAAATTTTTCCTGCCGTGCGCCTGCCACAATCGCCTCATAGAGACGCTGGGCTGCGGTTGGTTTTCTTGCAAATAACTTGCTTAAAATCATCGGCTTGCTCCTCTCACATTATCGGGGCAAAAGGCGTCGTAGTTTTTAGTTTGGATATAAGATTCGGTCATGATGGGTTTTAAGCGGAGCGGCATAGCTTCTCAATTGTTGATGATTGGTTTGGTGACCTGCCTTATGGCGGCTTGCACGCCCCAGATCAACCACCGCGGCTATTACCCCAAAGCAGGTGCCTTTGCACAGGTATCAGAGGGCATGGCCAAATCTGAAGTCGAAGGCATATTGGGCTCTCCGTCCACCACGGCCTCAGTCAATTTCCAAGGTGACAGTTATTATTACATCACCAGCACAACTGAAGCGCAATCATTTTTGGCCCCAGTTGAAACCAGCCGCGAGGTAATTGCCGTGCGCTTCAACAAGAACGATCAAGTTACATCGACCGCCCAATATGGCCTGCAAGACGGGCGCGTGATCGATATTAACTCTCGCAAAACGCCTGTGACGGGGTCCGAGCTTACATTGTTGCAGGAGTTGCTGCATTCACTCGGCTCTGCCACGCCTGGTGTGGGTGGTGGCGATAGTTTACTTAAGCGGAAGTTCTAAAGGAACAGATTTTCAGCTAATAGAGTTGCTGATACGCCATAGGGACGACCGCGATTGAATAAATCAGCCAGCTCCAACACTGCGCAGAGCATTGCACTTATTCTATTTGCGGTGTTTCTTTTTGCCTGCCAAGACGCGGTGGGCAAATATCTTTTCACCAGCTATTCCGTCCCATTCGTACAAGCCATACGTTATTTTGTGAATCTGATATTGATGCTCGCAATCTTCTTGCCACGCTATGGCTGGGCATTCGTAAAAACCAAACGGCTAGGACTTGTTGCTGCGCGTGGCTTAGCTTTGGCTTTGGGATCGCTTGCAGGTGGGCTGGCACTCCGCGCCATGCCACTCGCCGAAATGGTGAGCATTCTTTATATCGGGCCATTGATTGTTCTGTTTGTTTCAATGCCGATCTTGGGCGAAAAAGTGAAATGGTTTGCCTGGGTTGCAACGATATTTGGGTTTTTTGGTCTTCTGATTATCGTGCGGCCGGGCACAAATCTTTCCGGCACGGGTTTGATCTATTCTTTTCTCTGCCTTCTTACGGCTGTAATCTATCCAATATTATCGCGTCTTCTCTCCAAGACTGAATCTATTCAAACGCAAATGTTTTATGTGGGTTTAGTAGGCACGGTTTTTTACGGTGCACAATTGCCGTGGACAATGCCCACAACATTTCCAGCCCTGCCCGATTTTGGTTTGATGCTCTTGATTGGCGTCATATCTCTTATCGCTCACAGTCTATTCACAATGGCCTATGCCCGCGCACC
>CAXTKN010000288.1:0-2828 GCA_964244805.1 uncultured Aestuariivirga sp. | reverse complement strand
CCCTTGGGTTTGTTATCTCTTTGGTACACGCTGATCGTGGGATCGCCACTGAGCTATGGATTATCCGTAATTATATTCAGCTTCATTCTAGGCACGACCGACATTTTCATGAATGCCGAAGCCTCCTTCGTCGAGCAAGATGTTGGCAAACCTATTTTCAGTTCTTTCCACGGCAGCGCCATGTATGGCATAGCCTTTGGAGGATTGTGCAGCAGTCTGGTTTCGACTTGGTATGGCCCTTGGGCTGCGGGCATTGTATCGGTGCCGTGCGTATTATTTGCCATCTACGCCGTGTACAAAACTATCTCACACCGCTCCGTTGCGCGCCACCAAGAAAACCCAAAGAAAGTCGTCCTGCCCCGCAAAATACTAACCTTCGTCGGCATTGCCGCTGGCTTGAATGTCTCTTGCGAAGTGGCCTCCATCCAATGGGCTGGGCAGTTGCTGGAATCAATTGCCCCGCAACTGGCCGCCTATTCCGGACTGGGCTTGGCCTTCTACGGCATTTGCAGTGGCTCAATGCGCTTTGCCGGAGATGGCTTGCGCGCCCGCTTTGGCGATCAGCGCACCATGGTCACATCGCTGTGCTTTGGAATCATCGGCTTAGCGGTATTAAGCTTCGAACCCGGCTTCTGGGTTTCAGTGATCGCTTTTGCAGCCGTTGGCGCAGGACTTTCAATCGTATTCCCATGCCTGTTTGCTTTAGCCGCTAAACTGGTTCCCGAAGCGCGTGCGGCAGCTTTGGGTTATGTTTCGATGGTCGGCGGCTTGCCGCGCATCGTGCTGCCATGGGTTTTGGGATTTCTGGCACAGCATTATTCATTGAGCGCCGTGTTTGGCGCTTGCGTCGTTGTCGCTTCAACCGCTTTGATTATTATCATCAGCACTTTTGCCAAGGCTGATGCGGCTGCAAAAGCGTAACGAGCGCCTCTCTTGACTTGTCGTACAAATGCACTACATTCAAAACAGTGAAAACTTGTTGGAATTTTTCAATGTCAAAAACCGTCACAGTCCAAGCTCGCATGGAACCGAAGTTAAAGAAACAGGCCGACAAAATATTGGCTGGTCTGGGTATTAACGCGACAACTGCGATTACCTTGTTTTATACGCAAATGGTGCGGCAGCGTGGCATTCCATTGGAATTGAAGGTTCCAAATGATGAAACTCTTGCGGCCATGAATGAGTTGCAAGACCCAAATTATCGAGCCACAACAAAGAAATTTAAAACTGTTGAAGAGTTAATTGCCGATTTGAATTCATAATCCATTGGCATGAAAGACATCATCCAATCCAATCGGTTTAAGCGCGACTACAAATTGGCAACTAAGCGACAGTTGAATGTGGCCAAACTTCACAACATCATTCGACTACTAGCCACTGACACTCCTCTTCCCGAACGAGCAAGCCCCCATAAGCTTAAAGGAGATTATTTTGGTTATTGGGAATGTCACATTGAACCGGATTGGCTGTTGATTTATAAAATTGGTACGGAGTACGTTGAGCTTGTAGCCACCGGAACCCACTCGGACTTGTTCCGCTAGAGCAACATGAACCAACACGTTGCTCTAGCTAAGTGTTCGTTAAGCAGCCTTGCTATTATCAATCGCCTTCAAAGTCACACCTTTGCCAATTGGAATCTGACGTGGCTTCAGAGCTTCAGGCACTTCACGCTTCAGGGCAATGTGCAACAAGCCATTGTCCATATCAGCGCCTTTCACTTCCACATGATCGGCAAGCTGGAAGCGGCGTTCAAAACCACGAGCTGCAATGCCCTGATGCAAAACTTCGCCAGATTGCTGCTTGTCGGCCTTTTTACCGCTCACAGTCAGAGTATTACCCTTGGCTTCGATATTCACATCCTGCGGACCAAAGCCTGCAATGGCAATGGTAATGCGGTATTCATCATCACCGACGCGCTCAATATTGTAGGGTGGATAGGTTGTTGGTTCTACAGCGGCAGCCTCGTCCAACATGCGGAAAAGACGGTCAAAACCAACTGAGGAACGATAGAGGGGGGTATAGTCAAACATGTCATATTCTCCTTAAAGCAATAGTGACTTTTACGTTCGTGGACCCAACATGGCATCCACAACGCACTAGTTAGGAAGGGGTTTTACGGTTTCAAGGGGGTCAAAATCGAATATGAACGCCAGATGAACGAAGCCTTCCGGTTTCATTCAAGTTCGAGGGTCTAAACGTGTTTTCAAGATGGCCAATCGGGGGCCGTCACATTCGGGACGCTAAACCAGTTAGGAGTTTGCCATGTTAAAGAAAACCATTTTTGCCGCTGTAGCCGTTGCTTCAGTGGTAACCCTCGCCGCAGGATCCGCCAAGGCCGATCCAGATATCTTCTTTGGTATCGGGTTTGGTGGCGGCCCAGGCTTCCATCATCCACACGGTGGCTATTTCCCACCTCCTCCACCGCCAGAGCCAGTATATTGGGGCGACGACTATGGCTATCGCCCTCACCATCGCCCGCGCTTTGAGGATAGCTATTATTCACGCGTAAGCTGCGCAGGTGGTGCAAATATTCTGCGCCGCGCCGGTTTCCGCGGTGTGGAAGCTGATGATTGCTCGGCGCCAACCTACAGCTACCAAGCCTGGCGTCATGGCGAACAGTTCGACATTCAAGTGAGCAGCCGTGGCCGCATCATTTCGGTTGATCCAGCTTATTGATCGTAGGCGATCAAATCGATTTTTAGTCCTTCCTCATCGTCATTCCCGCGAAAGCGGGAATCCAACTTTGCCGCAGCTGACTTTGGTAATAGTTGGATCCCCGCCTGCGCGGGGATGACGATAAGGAGTTAGATTTTCATTTGCCGTATTGA
>CAXTKN010000287.1:0-2866 GCA_964244805.1 uncultured Aestuariivirga sp. | reverse complement strand
TTATCCAGCTCCAAAGCATCGCGCAGAATGGCCAAGAAGCGCAATTCCTCACGCCCCACGACTAAATCCGCAGCCGCCACTTCAACAGCCAACGCATAAGCGGTTTCTTTGAAGCGCGCGGGCAACTGATTGTTCACCAACCCCAACACCGTGGTCATGCCCTCTTCATTTTGCAAAATATCGCTGCACTCTTGAACAACTGTCACCAACCTTGAGCGATCAAAGGTTTTAAACGCGGGCAAAGTGCGCAGCAGCAATTCAATTTCCTGCAACTCGTCAGTGCTGATATGGCCTTCGACGGCGGACATCATGACCATGACGTAGATTAAGGCTTGTTGATGAGAGATCGTGCCGGGCATATTTTCTTCCTTGTATATTAGAAACAAAACCTAATGGTCGCGTGCCATCTTGTCCAGTTTTGGTGTGAAAGATCTTACGATGTCAATTGCGTCCACCAATCCCAAACGATCAATTTGAATGCCCGGCGGAAAGGCTGTTGTAAAACGCGTGGCTAATCTCGGATCAAGAATGACAAAGCAACCACGATCGCCCTCACGACGGATCAACCTACCAAAGGCTTGGCGTAATTTTAAACGCACCGACATATCTTTATAGGCATTGCCACCAAAGGCTTCAGACCGGGCGCGTTCCAAAATCGTCGGTGTTGACCACGGGACACGGTCGAGAACGATCAACCGCAGTGAATCTCCGGGCACATCCACACCATCACGCACGGCATCAGTTCCCAATAGACACGCATCACGCTCGGCGCGGAACATATCGACGAGCGTACCCGTATCCATAGGATCAACGTGTTGGGCATAAAGTGGCAGGCCGATTTTAGCCAGTGGTTGAGCAATGCGTTTATGCACGGCGCGCAATCTTGCAATGGCCGTGAAAAGACCAAGTCCGCCGCCACCTGATGCAACAAACAGCTCGCGGTAGGCGGCGGCAATCTGGTCCATGTCCTCGCGGTTCACATCTGTCACCACAATCACCCGACTGATTTTTTTATAGTCAAAGGGCGAGTCATAGCCAGCGCGTTTGACGGGATAGGGCAGATGAATGGCACCCGTGCGCATTTCGGCATTGGTCCAATCATCGGGCACATCTGGCGGGCGGTCTTTGAGTGTGGCAGAGGTTACGATGATACCGTCAGCTGAGCGCAGCACGGTGTTGGCCAGCGGCACAGTTGGATCAATCCAGTGGCTGTGCAAGCCCACGTCAGCCTCGCGGCCAAAACTTTGATCAATTGAAAACCAATCGACAAATAATGCATCAGGGCTTTCCAGCAAATGATTGAGCATTGAAATCCAACCACCCACCACAAGCTCGCCACGGCGCTTAAGTGAACGCGCCAAACTTTCAATGCGGCCACGGTCATTGGTGTTAAGTTCTGATGCTTCATCATCAAGCTTTTTGAGCAACACATTGGCCAGCGCTGACATGGGTTTTTTTAAATCCATCAGCGCTGTCGATAGATCAGCCACCGCATCGGCGAGGCCGTCAACCAATGGCAAGCAATCGGTTTCCAGCGAATTGCTGTTTGATGCTTCTGAGCGGGCCAAAACCTGTTGACGCACCAGTGTCAAAAAATCTTCAGCCGAACCTTCAGGCTGGCCGCCCTGAATACGACGTGTCCAGCCAGGGCCCGGCAGAGCTGTGGCGGCGCGCAAAATTTGATGCAGAAGTTTTTCAGCATTGTCTTGATCAGCAACCAGATCACCAAGGCGTTCGGCCAAGCCTCGCCCACGACGGCGCTCAGTCTCGGGCCCGCGCAACCAGCGGCGCAGTTCAGAAGCTTCCATCGCCGTGAGATGGCCGGAGAATGCGCTATCGGCGGCATCAAAGAGATGATGACCTTCATCAAAAACGATGCGCCTGATACCGCCCGGCGCTGCTTCTTCATCGGGCGTTGTGGCCACGCCAATTGCTTGATCGATAGCGGCTTGGTGGAGGACTAAAGCATGATTGGCTATCACAATATCCGCATTGCGCCCGGCCCGCACCGAGCGCTCAATAAAGCAGCGTTTATAATGCGTGCAACCCGCATAAATGCATTCGCCGCGCCGATCTGTCAGGCCCAGTGCCGATGGTGTAAGGCCCCGCCCTTCGCCGTCAATTGAAACGTCTTGGAACAGCGACAAAAGCCATGACGGAAAATCACCACCGACAATGTCGCCATCACGCGAAAACCTTGCCCAGCGTGCAATCAGTGCGGCCAACAATGCTGATCGTGCATTGGCCCCTGTCAAACGCCCAAACACGTCCTGCATGTTGAGCAAGCAAGCATAATTCTCGCGGCCTTTGCGGATCACGATGCGCTCGCGGCGCTCGGCTGGGTCTTGCACCAGTCGCGCTGTTTCCTGATCCAGCTGGCGTTGCAGATTTTTGGTGTATGTTGAAATCCAGACGGGGGCATTGTTCTTGCGCGCCCATAAATATGATGGCGCTAAATAACCTAGCGTTTTGCCAAGGCCGGTGCCGGCTTCAGCCAGTAAGATATTATTGATGTCTTTGCGGTCGCGCGGTTCAAAGGCATGGGTGGCAGCGGCGGCATAGTCGCGCTGACTGGTCCGGGTTTCGGAATCACTGCCTAGAATTTCAGCAAGAAAACGTTTGGCATCATTGCCGCTGATGGCTTCCTGCGTGCCTGGTGCGCGACTGCCATCATCTTCCCACTCTTCAATGCGGTCCCACACATTAAGGCCTGTTGCAAAACCGGCCACATCCATTTTGGGATTGGCGGTCAGCAATGCGGCCATAACTGGCTTTGCCCAAGGCCAATTGGCGCGCGCTAAAAATGTGGCGAGCTCGGCAGCCTCTCGCAGCAATGGATAATTTTTGTTGGAAAGTCGCATCAACA
>CAXTKN010000286.1:1581-2900 GCA_964244805.1 uncultured Aestuariivirga sp. | reverse complement strand
AGCACCCAAAATAAGTCCGCATATTGTTGCAATGAAAGCGGTGCTTGTACCCCTGCTCCAAATCTCGTCGGACCGCATTGCAATCAAAGCGACAACGACGGAAAAAATGGGCACCATTGGTCGCAAAGAAGGCATGGCGGCGTTTGCGACGGCTACCGTGCGTTTACCGTTATGAGTATCGCCGAAAAAGTTATTGACGCACTGCGCGCCAAGAGTTGGAAGTTAGCCACTGCTGAAAGCTGTACGGGAGGAATGGTTGCAGCGGCGATCACTGATGTTGCTGGATCTTCTGATGTATTTGAACGTGGGTTTGTGACTTACTCAAATCTATCAAAAACCGAAATGCTTGGCGTTGTGCCAGCACTTATTGCCACACATGGTGCTGTGAGTTCGCACGTTGCTAAAGCCATGGGTGAAGGGGCGTTGTTGTACTCAAAAGCGCAGATTTCTGTTGCGATCACAGGTGTTGCTGGACCGGGCGGAGGAAGTGTTGAAAAACCAGTTGGTTTGGTGCATTTTGCTGTCGCCGCATATGGCAATGCGACGGTGACTTCTGAAATGCAATTTGGTAGCATTGGACGATCCGAAGTTAGAGCAAAGGCGCGCGATTTCGCGCTTCAACTCGTGCTCGGTCAGCTCAAAGCGTTGCCATAAAGCGCCCTACCCCGATCCTCGAATGCTTGCAGGACTTTTTGGGCGGCAAAATCAGTCAAACCACCAGTCACCATTTGAAGCATCATACTTTTCATAGTGTAATCAACTGTTATCGAAACCTCTGTTTTCCCATCATGAGCAGTCTGAATTTTCCAAACGGCTTTGAGTGCCTTCATTGGCCCATCCGATGATCTGGCGGTTACAGTGTGATCTGAGGTGTTGCACGTAACTTGACTTGTGAAAGTTTCACGAAGTCCTAGTTTCTCAAAGGCCACCTGCAGGTCGGCATCAAAGATTTCGGTATCGCCGACGCGTTTGCGTTCACCGCGAATTGCTGACCGTTTTAGAAGCGGCAAAAAATCTTTATATGAGCCGACATCGGCAGCAATTGCGAATGCTTGTTCAACGGTTATGTTGACGCGGCGCGTGGTGGAGAATTTTGGCAATTATTGTTTTGCCCTTGCGGCTTGGAGTTTAGCGAAATCATCTCCGGCATGATGTGATGACCGTGTGAGAGGTGATGAGGACACCATCAAGAAACCTTTTGAATAAGCCAGCGTCTCATAAGACTTGAATTCATCAGGTGTCACAAATCGATCAATCGCTGCGTGTTTGCGCGTTGGCTGCAGATATTGGCCAATGGTGATGAAATCAATATGGGCTGA
>CAXTKN010000286.1:0-1481 GCA_964244805.1 uncultured Aestuariivirga sp. | reverse complement strand
AAGGCGAAGCTTTGCGAATTTCGCGGATAACTTCTGCGATGTGAAATGCGCCGCCATCAGCCAAATCATCACGGTCAACCGATGTTATTACCGAGTGTGAAAGCCCCATGCGCGCGACAGCATCAGCCACGCGGGCTGGCTCTCCCACATCAAGCGCCTCAGGCATTCCGGTTTTGACGTTGCAGAAAGCGCAAGCCCTTGTGCAGGTGTCACCCATCACCATGAAGGTGGCATGTTTTTTTGACCAGCACTCGCCAATATTCGGGCAGCCCGCTTCTTCGCAAACCGTCACCAACTTATTTTCGCGCACAATCTTTTGCGTTTCTGCATAGATCGCCGAACCCGGAGCCTTCACCCTGATCCAATCTGGCTTGCGCAGGATTGGGGTTTCAGGGCGACCCACTTTTTCCGGGTGACGCGGTCTAAGCGTATCGAGAACGGTGGTCATTCAAATGCTAACGACGGCCGCGTAGAAGTTTAATCACGAGCAGCAGGATGATAGCGCCCACCGCCGACACAACAAGATTGCCCAAGAACCAACCGTGGAAAATTTCCCCAAGTTGAATATGCGCCGCATTAGCGATGAAGAAACCAATCCACGAACCAATAATGCCGACGATCAAATTCATGATCAGGCCCATATTCGAACCCGTGACTTTTTCAGCAATCCAGCCGGCCAAAACGCCGATTAAAATCGTGCCCCAAAAGCCGACACTTCCAATATCCATAATACCTTGCATTTTTAATCTCCCACTCAATGTAAAATTCTGGCGATAATCATAACAATGATCGCGCCAATTGTCGCTGTTGCAATATCGCGGCCGATTTCATTGCGAATGCCCAAGTTAATTTTTGCAGCATTCAAAGCATAAGAGCCTACGAAGGAGCCTAGCACGCCGCTTATAAGGTATTGCACGTAACTATTGCCGCCCACGATCCAGCTTGCAAGCCATCCTGCCGCGAGTCCCATAAGCACTGCAACGACAATATTTTTAGTGTCCATTTCTTCAACCCCGTCATTCCCGCGAAGGCGGGAATCTCTGTCTAACTCACTAAACGCAGATTCCCGCTTTCGCGGGAATGACGTATGTAAGGTGCGAAACTTCATATTTCAATTGTCACATATGAATGACGCGGCCATAAGCGTCCAAAACACTTTCGTGCATCATTTCTGAAAGCGTTGGATGTGGGAACACCGTGTGCATCAGTTCTTCTTCGGTGGTCTCAAGGCCCATGGCGATGACGAAGCCTTGGATTAACTCAGTCACTTCTGCGCCCACCATATGCGCGCCAATGAGGCGGCCAGTCTTGGCATCGAAAATCGTTTTGATCAGACCTTGGTCTTCACCGAGTGCAATGGCTTTGCCGTTTGCCAGAAATGGGAAACGACCAATTTTGAGTTCAAAGCCTGCGGCCTTGGCTTTGGCTTCGGTAAGGCCGACGGGGGCCACTTGCGCGTGGCAATAGGTGCAGCCCGGGAT
>CAXTKN010000285.1:0-2902 GCA_964244805.1 uncultured Aestuariivirga sp. | reverse complement strand
GAATACGCCTTGCCATCAAAATTGCCAGCAACAAATTGCGCTCTCCAAGGAACCCCAGCACGAGCAGTTCCGATAAAAGGCAAAGCTGCCAGAGAAGAAATGAAATAGCGTCTGTTCATGATCTTAACATAGTCGACTGGCACTTCAAACACCAGTCACCTTCCCGTTAGCGCAAAAAGCGATTATGTTACTCACATGAGCCGAAGACCCACACTCAAAGGTAAACTGCTGATCGCCATGCCCAGTATTCAAGGCGATTGGTTCAGCCATTCCGTGGTGTTTTTGTGCGAGCACAGCGCTGATGGGGCAATGGGGCTTGTGCTCAACAAACCAGCACCACAAATGTATTTTGCGGATCTGGCCGAGAAACTGGAATTGGGCAGGGCCATCCCAGAGCACATCTTGCTCCAACCCATCATGTTGGGTGGGCCCGTCAAAACTTTTCAGGGCTTTGTGTTGCACAGTTCAGATTTTATCGCAGAAGGCTCTCACCGCATTACGGCTGATTTCAATTTGAATACAACGGTCGAAATTTTGAAAGCTGTCGCCCTTGGCAAGGGCCCGCGCCGTCAACTCATAGCACTTGGCTATGCAGGCTGGGCCGCTGGCCAACTTGATAGCGAGATTCTGAGTAATGGCTGGTTGCATTGTGATGCTGATCCAGAACTGGTGTTCGGCCATAATGCAGAAGGGCTGCACCACGCAGCCCTCGCCAAAATCGGTGTCGATCCGCGGATGCTGTCATCCGAAGCCGGACACGCATAAGCGTTTTGACTTTTCTTGGAAAAGTCAAAATCGCCTTAAGTTAGAATCTTCGATCAACTTTTCTGACTTTTGACGATTTCGTCAAAAGTCAGGTCGATCTAAATTAGTCCTTGGCGCGTTCCACGTAAGAACCATCATTGGTATCAACCACAATGCGCGTGCCCACGTTAATATGCGGCGGCACTAAAGTGCGGACACCATTGTTCAGCATGGCAGGTTTAAATGAAGACGAAGCCGTTTGATTCTTGATCGCAGGTTCACACTCAGTAATTTCCAAAGTCACACGCGGCGGAATTTCGATGGAGATAGGGCCATCGTTAAACATGGCAATCTGACATTCCATGCCCTCTTGCAGATAAGGCGCATTATCGCCCACCATATCAGCGTGCAAAGAAACCTGTTCAAAGCTTTCAGGGTTCATGAAAATATAATTGTCAGCATCTTGATAAAGATACGTGTGCATAATGGTTTCAACAAAAGCGCGTTCCATCGCATCGGTGGTCTTATAGCGTACAACAGTTTTCACACCGTCAGAAATGCGGCGCATATCGATTGTTGTGGTCGGTGTACCTTTGCCCGGGTGCATCGATTCAGCTTTCAGAACGATGTATAACTTGCCGTCTTCATGCTCAATCACATTGCCTTTACGGACGCCCGAGGCGATAACTTTAACCAATTGCTGCTCTCACTTTTAAAATCTGTTGTGCGCGGCTATTAGCAGCATGAACCTTGAAAGCCAACCCCTGTGCCAAACCCCGAAAACCGCTGGTTTCACCCCAGTCGCCATGAAGACCGCAGACCCTTTTTACTGGCGCGCAACAGGATTATTGCGGCCTGTCGCACGTGGTTTGCTGAGCGAGATTTCTTGGAAGTTGATACGCCAGCGCTGCAAGTATCGCCCGGCAACGAAGCCCATCTCCACGCTTTTAAAACCACGCTGATTGACAATGATGGTGCTGGCGTTGCTCGCTATCTCCACACCTCGCCGGAATTTGCCTGTAAAAAATTATTGGCCGCTGGCGAGAAGCGCATTTTCAATTTAGGTCATGTGTTCCGCAACCGCGAACGAACCTTGACCCATGCGCCTGAGTTCACGATGCTTGAATGGTACCGAGTCCAAGAAGATTACAAAGTTATTATCGAAGACACACTCGCACTCGTTAGATTGGCCGCTGCAACAGCTTGCCAAAAGCAATTCAATTGGCGCGACCGAGTATGCGGTCCTTTTGCTGAAGCCGAATGGTTAAGCGTTGCTGATGCCTTTCAAAAATTCGCAGGCGTTGATTTGCTCAGTACACTGAATAATAGTAGGCCAAACCGTGACGCATTGGCTGCACAATCTCCTGTTTCATTTCGGACGGGCGAAAGTTGGAGCGACATCTTCAGCCGTATTCTTGTCGAAAAAGTAGAACCCCATCTCGGCAATGGCCGCATCACCGTTCTCTACGAATACCCTGCCTGCGAAGCCGCCCTCGCCCGCACCTGCTCCCATGACGGCCGCGTTGCCGAACGCTTCGAGCTCTATGCCTGCGGTGTCGAACTGGCCAATGGCTTTGGCGAATTGACCGACGCAGTCGAACAACGCCGCCGTTTTGAAGACGAAATGGAGATCAAACAACGACTTTACGGCGAGCGCTATCCGATTGACGAGGAATTACTAGAAGCACTGGCAATGATGCCTGATGCTTCGGGTGTGGCGCTGGGGCTGGATCGTTTGATTATGCTGGCAGCCGGAGCAACACGGATTGATCAGGTGCAGTGGGTGCCGGTATGATAAAACGCAACTCGCGGGCGAGAGCCCTCATCCGCCCTTCGGGCACCTTCTCCCACTTCGCTGCGCTCGCGGGCGAAGGCAGATATTGATTATCGCCTTCTCTCCGTTTGCGTCTTCGCAAATGGGAGAAGGTGCCCGAAGGGCGGATGAGGGCTTTTGGCCACGTGCCGAGAACCTACCCCAACCCCACTCTTCCCAAAACCTGTTTCACACTCATTGCCATCTTTTCCACAATTTCTGTCAACTCGGCATCCGTCGCATTATAGGGCGGGGCCAAAATTACCACGTCGCCATTCACGCCGTCGGCATTGCCGCCTACGGGGTAGCAGATCAGGCCGTTTTGCAAGGCTTGTTGGCGGATTT
>CAXTKN010000284.1:0-2904 GCA_964244805.1 uncultured Aestuariivirga sp. | reverse complement strand
GTTGCGGCGCGGCCTGATTTTTTGATGATGGCGATATAGGATTTGCCCTTCTTGTCTTCCTGAATGGTCAGCTGATCAAGTCGCAGACCCGTTGATTTAAGAAACCCATCAATGGCGGGCTGAGGCGCATCAATGCGCGGGCCTTTGCGTTCTTCGCTGGTGTCGGCGGCCTTGGCGTTGAGGCCCTCGACCGAGAGAACCAAGCGGCGGGGTGTTGCGTGAACTTGCGCGCCCTCATAGGTGAGGCCAGCATCGACCAACGCGTTGGTGATGATCGCTTTCAAATCATCAGCCGCTTTGGATTGCATGCGCGCCGGAATTTCTTCTGAGAAAAGTTCGAGGAGGAGTTCAGCCATTATGCGCTCCCTCCCGCTGTATTACTCCACGCCACACAGCAGGCTTTGGCCAGCTCGCGCACGCGGCCGATATAGGCTTGGCGCTCGGTGACGGAGATGACGCCTCGCGCGTCGAGCAAATTAAAAGTGTGCGAGGCTTTGATGCATTGATCATAAGCAGGCAAAGCCAGTGTTGGTTTGCCGTCTTCGATATTATGCGCGAGCAGCGACTGACATTCTTTTTCGCATTCAGCAAAACGCGTGAACAGCGCTTCGGTGTTGGCCTCTTCAAAATTATAGCGCGAATATTCTTGCTCGGCTTGCAGAAACACATCGCCGTAAGAAATGCGTCCCTGCCCCGCCTCGCGGCCATTGAAATTCAAGTCATAAACATTATCGACGTCTTGCACATACATGGCCAAGCGTTCGAGGCCGTAGGTGAGTTCGCCCGAAACTGGATTGCATTCCATGCCGCCCATTTGCTGGAAATATGTGAATTGCGACACTTCCATGCCATCGCACCAGACTTCCCAGCCAAGGCCAGCGGCCCCTAATGTGGGGCTTTCCCAATCATCTTCGGCAAAGCGAATATCATGCAACGCGCTATCAATGCCGATGGCTTTGAGCGAGCCTAGATAAAGCTCCTGCAAATTTGGTGGCGATGGTTTGATGATGACTTGATATTGATAATAATGCTGCAAGCGGTTTGGGTTCTCACCATAGCGGCCATCTTTTGGTCTGCGCGATGGTTGCACATAAGCCGCGGCCCAGTGTCTGGGGCCAACCGAGCGCAATGTTGTGGCCGGGTGGAACGTGCCCGCACCGACTTCCATGTCATAGGGTTGGAGTATGACACAGCCCTGCTCCGCCCAATAATTGTGGAGGGTTAAGATCAAGTCTTGGAAGGATTTAGTGGGGTTTAAGGGCATTTCGAATTCTTATGTTGTGATGGGCGGTGCTTAGAACATTATGGATGGGGGGTGAAGCAGTTTTCTTGACTTAACCCAACAACCATCTCTCCCCTGCTACAGGGGAGAGCAGTTCGCGGAACGCGAACAAGAGGGGGCCGCGACCATGAGACTGGCCCCTCCTGTCTGCTGCGCAGACTGTCCTCCCCTGTAGCAGGGGAGGAATGAATAATTATGTACGCCGATACACATGCGCTCTTGTCGTAAACCCACTTTCGGTTTTGGATAATGGCATGGGATGGTAAATTGGAGTTGTTTCGACCTGCGCCACAAGGCCAGAGTTTTCGAGCGCCGCTAGCTTTGCCGCAAACCCAGCCTCTTCCCACACCACTGTGCCAACGGTAAAAATCAAATGCCCGCCCGGTTTCACAATTCGCACCAATTCATCAAAAGCCGATGCGGGCGCGTGGCCTGTGGTGAAGGTTCCGGTTGAGACGATGCAGTCCATCACAGCGGTTTTGAAATCTAATTGTTCGCCCAAAACGCCCTGCTGCAAGTCAGTGTAAATATTTCTAATGCGGGCTTTGGTCAGCATGCCTTCCGACATGTCGACTCCCAACAAATTTGTGTAAGCTAAAATGGAAAGCAATTGGCCCAAGGTACCCGTGCCCACACCAGCATCTAAAATCGCTGCGGCGGGATCAGCCACATAACGGGCAACGAGACTTACAATAATGGCGGGGTGGATGTAGCCAGTGGATTGCATATCGGCATCATAATCTGACGCCCAATCATCATAACTCTTGGCAAGCTCTTGGCGTGACGCAGAATGATAAACGCTATCGATGCGTTTATCGGCTTTAGATATCATGCCTCTGGCACATATACGCCAGTAATCGGATCAAGCTTCAAGCGCGGCATGTCTTTGACTTGCTTTTCCGGATTGACCTTGGCCTTGACCTGTTGCGCTTCAAGATTTTCAATGGCGCGCTTCATCGTCTTTATGGCAATCCAACCGACGATCATCAAAGCTGCTGTTCTAAAAAAACCCATATTCCCACCTCTTATAAGTCACGAGACTATCACAAACCGAAACGTTGCCACAATGCCCGCTGTTCAAGAGTGTTAAGAATGGCTTCAGGCATTTCTGTGGCAGCCGAAAAACCCAATCTTTTCAAACCCCAACCCTTGGGCGCTTCAATTTCGACCAGATCAATCTTATCACCAAACTTACGTTTCAAGACCTCATTCAGATGACCCAAGCCATCAATTAATCCAAAATCCATCGATTTGCGGCCGGTCCAATACGCACCGGAGAAAAGCTCTTTTGATTCTTTCAGCTTATCTTTGCGGCGCGCGCGCACTTCGGCTTTGAAGGTTTCATGCATTTCCGAGAGCATGGCTTTTAGTTTTTTTACGTCTTCCGGCTTTTCTGGTTTGAAGGGATCATTGGTAGATTTGCTTTCGCCTGACGTGTGCACACGCCGTTCAATGCCATATTTTTTCATCGCGGCCGGAAAACCAAAGCCACCGCTGATGACGCCGATGGAACCGATGATGGAATTTTCGTCAGCGTAAATTTCATCAGCCGCACATGCCAGCCAATAGCCGCCTGATGCTGCTACATCTTCGCAAAATGCATAAACTGGAATTTTATTTTC
>CAXTKN010000283.1:0-2931 GCA_964244805.1 uncultured Aestuariivirga sp. | reverse complement strand
ATAATATCGGGGATCAGCATATTTTCGATTTGTGAAATTTTGTCCTTAATGCCCAATTTCATCTTTTTCAATCGCTGAAGTTGAAGTGGGTCGGCCTTGCCTGAAGCCTGAAAAGCGGCAATCGCGTCATCCAAATCGCGGTGCTCTTGATAGAGCTGGTGCAGCTTTGATCGAAGTTGAACTTCTTGCAGCGTATCCATGGGCGTATTCGTTAACCTTTGACCGAATGCATAATATATTTTTCAACTATGCGCTTGCGAAGTATTCGACAAGCCCCCATTTATATGTCATCTTCCTGTTGCAAACATATGAATGATTTGCGCGTAGGTTCCCAACCCTTTTATGCGGAGAATGGAATGAGCCTGAAAAGCCACTTAGATGAACTGATCATTAAACATCAAGCTTTGGAAAAAGAGCTGAAGGACGCTGTTGCCCATCCGGCCACAACGGATTCGCAGCTCGCAGAAATCAAGCGTCGAAAGCTTAAAATCAAAGACGAAATCACCCGTATTGAGCGGGAAGTAAAGCTTGCAGCCTAAACGTTTGATCTGGGTTCAATAAGATCCCAAAGATTGCCGTATAAGTCTGCAAATACCGCCACGGTGCCGTAGGTTTCGTGGCGCGGGGGTTCTTTAAATTCAACACCAGCCGCCATCATGCGCGCGTGGTCTTGGACGAAATTTTCTGTGTTCAAAAAGAAACCAACGCGCCCACCTGCTGCTTTGCCGGTAGCTTCGGTTTGGGTTTGTCCGACAGCCTTAGCAAGAAGTAGTTTCACACCATCAGCTTGAGGCGCAACCAAGACCCAGCGCTTGCCGTCGCCCATATGTGTGTCTTCAATCAGCACAAACCCGAGCACACTTACAAACCAAGCAATCGCCTCGTCATAGTCGTCGACCAAATATGAGATCGCGGAAATCTTCATCATCTGAACTGATTAACCCGTTGAAAAAACGGCAAGTTGATCATTAAACTGCTTCATGCTTTGCTGGCGATGGAGATAACTTACAATAGGCCCAGTCATCCACCAGAAGAGCCCGGCCAACGCAAAAGCCGCATAACCATCGACGGCGTAATGCCAACCTAGATGGATCGAGGTGATGAAAATAATCGCCGTAAATCCAAAGAAAATATTGCTCAGCACCCGCGAAATCGACCGAAACGCGAGCGCCACTAAAAATGCCGACCCATTATGCATTGAAGGAAAAGCTGAAATTCCAACTGCAATTTTTTTGCCTTGATAACCTTCCCACAAGTGCTGCTGCACCGCCAAGCTGAACACTGGCATTCTTGAATCAGCATCGTGCAGATAAGACATCAGCCCCACATAAGGATCGTTCGGCAAACCCAACGCACCATAAAATGCCGGGCCCGCGGATGCAAAACACACTGACAGTAGCCCGCCACCAATCCACCACAACAACATGTATGAAAGAAAAAATCGGCTACGCAATTCGCTTGCTTGCTTTTGAAAGCCAAACCACAGCAAAGCACCAAACATTACGAAAAACCAAAGGCTATAAAACAGATTGCCAACAAAAGTTATGCCGGCGTGCCCCATCACTGTTTGCAAAAGTACCCAAGGGTCAATTCCAAAATGTAAAGTGCGATCCAGACGCGCAAAAGTTTCATCCCAATCAAAAGGATGAATTGTTGGAATCGATGTCTTTAATTCCAGCAACGCTTTGTTGAGAAATATAACCGCGACCAAAATCGGAAGCCCATTCACCAGCCGAGCCGGACTCTGGGCAAAATCGTTAATTTCGCGGCGGAGCTCCACAAATGGCGATTGGCCAGCCACTAAATATCCGAATAATCGCACCAACAAAATCGAAACCAACCCAATTGGCAGCGCAAATATCAGAACACCAAGCGTGACCGTCAACATCATCACTATGCCCTGGTGAGGCATGCGCGCGAACACCAAAAAATTAGAGATGAAATAGCAGACAGGCACAACCAGAAAAAACCATTGTGCGGCAAAGCTAGCGAAAACAATTCTTAGTCCAGAAAGTCCACGTTGGCCAAACGCCAAAGCCAAGTCAGTCATTGCAAACATATCCAATCGTCGGTTCTATGAATGCTAGTGCTGAAGGCCATTAAGATGAGTTAAGGATTAAATTAATAATGCTGCATTCAGCAAAAAAACTACGCAAGTATACCCAATTGCCAAGCCGGATTTAACAAAATGCAACCGGAGGCTATTCTTTTATTTCAAACTCTCTCTTGCCTTGTGCTTGCTACAAAGAGCATGGCAGCCAAAGCAGATATGATCGCCGAAGTGTACATCGCAACATTAGGCGAAATAAACCCTGCCTTTCCGCTCATGAAATATCCAAACTGCTGACTGAAAAACAAAGTTCCAAGCAACATGGATATGCTCATGATGCTCGCAAGTCCGCCCTGCAACTCACCCTGAGCATCATCTGGGACCAGTTTGGAAATCAGCGCTGAAAGCATCGGTTGCACAAAGCCCTCTGGCGCATAAAGAAGGAGTGCAACTGCGACAAACGTGAACTGTGGAGCAGCAGCAAAACCAATCGAGCCAATGACTGCTGATATCAGTCCTATAATAGTCAATCGAGATTCACCAAAATATTTAACTGCGGGCGCCGTTAGAAACGCCTGAACAAGTGCCATAAGCGTTCCAAATATTGCAAGTGTGATACCAAGCATAGCAGCACTCCAGCCAAACTTTGCAATGCCCCAAAATGGCCAAATCGCCGGATAAACCGCCGCCGCGAAAAAGTAGATAAACATAACAACACAAAGCGGAAGTACTCCAGGATAACTCTTGAAAACTTTAAACGTGCCAAAGGGATTAGCCCTCGCCCATTCAAAGCTTCGACGTTGCTCGGGTTTCAAAGTCTCCGGCAAAACAAAATATCCAAAAACAAAATTCAAAAGTGAAATGCCAGCCGCCACAAAAAA
>CAXTKN010000282.1:0-2960 GCA_964244805.1 uncultured Aestuariivirga sp. | reverse complement strand
CCCGACAAGGAAATCACTTTCTCACCCGAAGGCAAGAAGGCCATTCTCAACAAGCTCATTGAGGGCGAAGGTTTTGAGAATTTTCTGAATGTGAAGTATACTGGTACCAAGCGATTTGGGTTAGACGGGGGCGAAAGCATGATCCCGGCTTTAGAGCAGATCATGAAGCGTGGCGGGCAACTGGGGATCAGCGACATCGTTTTGGGCATGGCGCATCGTGGCCGTTTGAATGTTCTGGCCAACGTGATGCAAAAGCCGTTCTCAGCTATTTTCCATGAATTCCAGGGTGGATCATCCACCCCAGATGATGTGGAAGGTTCTGGTGATGTGAAATATCATTTGGGCTCATCGTCAGACCGCGTGTTTGATGGCAACACAGTGCATCTGTCACTCACAGCCAATCCATCACATCTGGAAATTGTTGATCCTGTGGTGTTGGGCAAAGCCCGCGCCAAACAAGATCAAAAGGGCGACAAAGAGCGGATTACGGTTTTGCCTTTGCTTATCCATGGTGATGCAGCATTCGCAGGCCAAGGTGTTATCGCCGAATGCTTTGGTCTCTCAGGCCTGAAAGGCCATCGCTCTGGCGGTTCGATTCACTTCATCGTCAATAATCAAATCGGCTTTACCACATCACCACTCTGGGCCAGGTCTTCGCCTTATCCATCTGATGTAGCCAAGATGATCGAAGCGCCAATTTTCCATTGCAATGGTGATGATCCTGAATCAGTGGTATTCGCAGCCAAGATCGCCACCGAGTTCCGTCAGAAATTTAAAAAACCCGTCGTTATCGACATGTTCTGTTACAGGCGGTTTGGCCATAATGAAACCGACGAGCCCAGCTTCACCCAGCCCCTGATGTATAAAAAAATCAGCGTGCACGGGACAGTAGTCAATCTCTACGGTCAGCGCCTGATTGCCAATGGCACCATCACTGCCGAAGAATTCGAAACCATGAAAGCTGCCTATCGCACACGCCTCGACGACGCGATGGCTGTGGCTACCGGATACAAAGCCAATAAAGCCGACTGGCTGGATGGCCGCTGGGCGGGACTTAAAGCGGCCGCTGATCTTGATGATGCACGACGTGGGCAGACCGGCGTTCCCGTAGATACGCTGCGTGAGATGGGTCTCAAACTCACCCGCGTTCCAAAAACTTTCAAGGTTCACAAAACCATGCAGCGCGTTCTTGATGCGCGTCGCAAGATGTTTGATGAAGGCACCGGCCTCGACTGGGCATCTGCTGAAAGCTTAGCGTTCGGAACATTACTGCAAGATGGATTTAAAATTCGTCTTTCCGGCCAAGACGTTCAACGCGGCACATTCTCCCAACGCCATGCGGTTATTGTCGATCAAGAAACTGAAAAACGCTACACACCGCTCAATCATTTGGTCAAAGACCAAAAAACCAAAATCGAAGTTATTAATTCCATGCTGTCGGAAGAAGCGGTGCTTGGTTTTGAATATGGCTATTCACTGGCCGAGCCAAATGCACTGACATTGTGGGAAGCGCAATTTGGTGATTTCGCCAATGGGGCACAGGTAATTTTCGATCAGTTTATTTCTTCTGCTGAGCGCAAGTGGCTGCGCATGTCGGGCCTGGTGTGTCTGTTGCCGCATGGTTATGAAGGTCAGGGGCCAGAGCATTCGTCGGCCAAGCTTGAGCGCTTCCTGCAAATGTGCGCAGAAGATAATATGCAAGTGGCCAATTGTTCGACCCCTGCAAATTATTTCCACATCCTGCGCCGCCAATTGAAACGCGACATTCGTAAACCTCTGATTTTGATGACGCCAAAGTCTTTGCTGCGTCATAAGCGTTGTGTTTCAACGTTGGATGAAATGGGTGAACAATCAACCTTCCACCGCATTTTGTGGGATGATGCTGAGTTCCTCAAGAGCGAAAAAATCAAACTTCTCAAAGATGATAAAATCCGCCGTGTGGTTCTCTGCACGGGCAAAGTTTATTATGATCTTTACGATGCACGCGAACAATCCGGCAAGAATGATATTTATCTGTTGCGGGTTGAACAGCTTTATCCTTGGCCACATAAGGCTCTGGCGCAGGAATTGGCGCGTTTTCCAAAAGCTGAATTTGTCTGGTGCCAAGAGGAACCATTGAACATGGGCGCATGGACTTTTGCGCAAGCTAATCTTGAACGTGTGCTTGATTTCATAAAAGTGAAAAATCCGCGTCCGCGTTATGTTGGCAGGCCTGCATCGGCATCAACAGCTACCGGCCTCATGAGCCGCCATCTCAAAGAACTCAAAGCCTTCCTCGACGAAGCGCTGGCATAATTGAATTAAGGGACGACATTTATTATGAGCAAAGAAATCCGCGTGCCTGCTTTGGGCGAGAGCGTTACTGAAGCAACAATCGCCAAGTGGTTTAAGAATGAAGGCGATGCCATTAAAGTGGATGAGCCGCTGGTGGAACTTGAAACCGATAAGGTAACTGTTGAAGTGCCTGCACCTGCTTCGGGCAAATTGGAAAAGATCAACGTGTTGGCAGGCACCACTGTGAATGTGGGTGCATTGCTAGGCTCGATCTTGGAAGGTGCTGCCGGGGCGACCGCTCCTGCTGCAAAGCCAACCCCAGCGCCTGCTGCTGTAGCGCCGCCTCCACCAACATCTGTTGCAGCCAAAGCTGCTGACACAACGCTATCACCCGCCGTGCGCAAAGGCGTGGTAGAAAACAATCTCAACCCTGCGGACATCACAGGAACAGGCAAAGATGGCCGCATCACCAAGGGTGATGTGATTGCCACTTTGGAAAAGCCCGCGGCTCCTGCGTCAGCTCTTGCACCTGTGGCCATGCCCGCCGCTCCAGTCTCTTCAGGCGGCGAAGAGCGCGTTAAAATGACCAGACTTCGCCAAACCATTGCGCGTCGTTTGAAGGACGCGCAAAACACCGCCGCCATGCTCACCACCTTCAATGAAGTGGACATGACCGAAGTGATGGC
>CAXTKN010000281.1:0-2979 GCA_964244805.1 uncultured Aestuariivirga sp. | reverse complement strand
GCCGAACTTCCGGCCGGCCTAAATCCAATCAGACTGCTTTAAAACTGAAAACTCGCAAAAGTTCTACGACTTCATGTCCACGACGAGGCGGGCTAAACTGGCGATTAACTTACGCTTCTGTGCTGTGTCGGCATCACTGAAGGCCTTGGCCAAGTGAATGCCTTCTGGCGTCATCATCGAAGCGACAAATTCGTCGCCCTTGCTGGTTTCGCTGAGGCCGCCCTCGGCATCAATGCCCGGAAGGCCATCAAAGAAAAACTGAACTGGCACGCCGAGAGTCTTGGCGGAATAGAACAAGCGGCTGGCGCTAATCCGGTTTGAGCCTTTTTCATATTTTTGCACTTGCTGGAATGTGATGCCAAGCAGCTCGCCTAAGCGCTCCTGACTCATGTTGATCAACTGCCTGCGCATGCGCATTCTTGTTCCGACATGAACATCTATATAGTTGGGGTCGCGCCGCGTCATTTCATATACCTCAGACAGTAGCCCCCAGCCTGAATTCAGATTTCTGGATCGAATCTTGATATAAACCCGTACCAAGATTTAACCGTTCACGAATTCGTGATAGCTAATGCAATAAAGTCAATTTTGCAACGATAATCGATTTCAGCTGAACAAACCACGCAATTTATCAACACACAACCCAAGAAGCACACAAGTTAAAATCATCGCTAACAAAGCGTAATCACCGACCGATGCATAGAGTCCCTTGGCTACAGACTTTGGTAACTGTGAGTCAAATACGCCTCCAGCGTCCATTTCTGATTGTACAATTACCCGGCCAAATGGGTCAAACACGGCGGAAATGCCCGTGTTTGCTGACCTCGCTGCGGCTAAGCCCTGCTCAATTGCACGCAACCGAAATTGGGCAACATGTTGGTAAGGCCCGGTTGAATTTCCGAACCAACCATCATTGGTCACATTGACCAACCAGTCCGGGCGAGTGCCTGCAGCGACTGCCTCGGCAGGGAAAATTGCCTCATAACAGATCTGTGCACCCACCAATCCAGCACCGGGAACGCGAAGTGATTCGGCACCAACTCCGGCGCGAAACCCTTCCGGAAAATCAACCAGACGGCGAAATCCAAGGGGCTCTAACACTGAGGCTAGCGGCAAAAACTCTCCACCCGGCACGAGGTGCGATTTGTCGTAATGACTGAGCACTTTAGCATTGCCATCAATGACCAAAACACTGGTAAAGTAATCAGCGCTATCTGACGGTGCGGCGCGGCGGACAGCACCCGTGAGCAGAATTTTGTGCTCCCCTAGCATGTTGCCAATTGCACCCAGTCCTTCGGGACTTTCATCCAACAGAAATGGGATAACTGATTCAGGCCAGATGATATGCGTTATATCTTTGCCATTGGTGCTGGGTGCCGCTGAGCGTGAAAGCAAATCGTTGAAAATCTGCCTTGCATTGTCATGTCGCCATTGATCATCTTCGCTGAGGTTGGGCTGCACGATCCGCAAATTTACGTTGCTCACAAATTGCGTAGGGTTCTCAGCCAAACGCCACAGGCCCCAAGCCCAAGCCACTGGCAAACTCGCCAGAACCAGAATAGCCAATCGCTTTTGCTGCTTGAGAAAAATAAGCGGCACTGCGGCCCACAGCAAAATCAACAGCGTGAGCCCGGTCATGCCGATGTGATAGGCCAGTTGAGACATCGCCCCCATGCCATCAACCGCCAAACCTGGCGCACCCCAAGGAAAGCCAGTGAGCAGAATACCGCGCAAATATTCCATGATACTGAAACAAATCGGCGCGACCCAATAAGTCGAATATCCGCGAGACGTGATCAGCTTTGTCAGAGCCGCCGCCGCGCCCCAATAAAGCGCCAAATATGCACACAGCCCGCCCACCGCAAACGGCATCATCCACAGATCAGTTCCGGCATTGACCAGAAAGGCAAAGCCAATCCAATGCAACACAACCAGAAAATAACCAAAGCCATAAAGCCAGCCCAATAAAAATGCGCGCTTCCAGTTTGGATTTTCGATAAGCAGCAAAAGAATTGGAAATGTGAGGCCAAAAACCCACCATAGATCAAAGGGAGGCATGGCCAATCCTGAAACAGCGCCCAACAAGAATGTTGTTAACGCTGCATTAGTGACGTTTAAGAGGCTGATTTTTTGCTGAACAAAATTTAAGGAACGATTCATTTCTAAAGTCTCTAAGCACAATTCACATTCAACGCGATACGTGTTATTGGATACTTATACCGTTTGCGCGTTTTCGTGCACTGGCGGTTAACTGGGGGATTAAAGATGACGACACTTCAAGAGACGCAAATTGCGGCTGCTTTCAGCCATGGCGAATTGACGCAAATTATAGAGAAGCTGGCATTGCCAAATGGTTTTGCAAAACTGACACCCGTGCAAAGGCGGCTTTTGCTGGCTGCGGTGTTAAGCTCGATTGTTCCAGCAGATGGCCACGTGCGCAAAATTGAGATGGAGCAACTTGAAAAACTTCTCAAAACAAAATTTCAATTTGCCAACAGTCAATTGCAAACTGCAATGAGCTTGGCCAGTAAGCAAGGATCATTTGCCGGCGTTGAAACTCTCGCTAAACATTTGCCCGAACTTCTCAACATCGAAGACCGTACTTTGTTGATCGGCATGTTATGGGACTTGGCGCTATGCGATCATGAACTGCACCAACGCGAAGAAACTTTGATCTATAAAGTGGCCGATGCAGCAGGTGTATTGCGCAAGCGCGTGGCGGAACAACAATCAATCGCATCAAGCCGCAGCGGCATGCTGGCTTAAGCCTGCTTCTTTGCCACGGCTTCAGCCATATATGCATTTTGTCTTCAAAATGCTTTATCGATTCTTTGCGACTGCCTCCGCCATACTACACATGATTTCAAACATCATGACAGTGCCTGCATAGGCAGTCATACCTGAGGGATCAAACGGTGGGGAGACTTCCACCACATCTGCGCCCACAATATTGAGGCCGCGCAACTCGCGCAGCATTTG
>CAXTKN010000280.1:0-3009 GCA_964244805.1 uncultured Aestuariivirga sp. | reverse complement strand
TTCGCCCGTTTCGCGAAGCGGAATGGGAGAAGGTGCCCGAAGGGCGGATGAGGGCTCTTTGTCGGCGAACGCGATGTTTTTCTTAAATGTGTCATTCAAAAAATAATGGCCCGCTTTGCAGCGGGCCACAAGTCTCGTTTTCGTTTCTTGTTAAATATTCAGAACTTATCAAGCACAAAACCTAAAGGCGATTTTGACTTTTCTGCGAAAATTCAAAACGCTCTAATAACCCCGTGGCTTTGGCCAAGGCATTGTGAATTGCGCGCCACGACGCACATATTGATAGCGGTAGAAGTGGAACCAGACCGAGACCACGATGTAGAACACCACCATCGCCGTCAGCTGCACGCCATATCCCAAGAAGATCGCAAAGAATGTGACCATGCAGAGGATGAACAGCATGATCGCTGGGATTGGATGGAGGGGGTGGGTGTAGCCACGTTGAATGGAACCCAATGGCCACTTGTTGCGGAACATCATGATGTTGATGCTCATAAAGGTATATTGCAACACGCCCGACAGGATCGAGAATGTGATTGCCTGATTAAGATCGGCCACGAAGGCGAAGGCCAGAGCAATTGGTGTGAGGAAAATGATCGAACGATAAGGCGTGCGATATTTTGGGTGCACGGCTGAGAACCATGAAGGCAGGTAGCGGTCACGGCCCAATGAGAACCAGGCGCGTGCTGCGTCATTGATACAACCATTGGCAGAGGCAAGGGCGGCCAACAAGGTTGTGATGAACATCATGTTTTCGAGCAGCGGGCTTTGTGTAGCGCGGCCGGCATCCCAGAGCGGGAAGTATGTTGAACCAAGCAGTTGCCATGGCAGTAAACTCGCGCAGACATACCATGTCATGGTAGCAGCAATCAGCAACGTAACCATGCCTGCCATGGTGCCCAAAGGCAAAGCACGAGCAGGGGAGCGCACTTCTTCTGCGGCTTGTGTGGTGCCTTCAATGCCCAGGAAGTACCAGATGCCCCAATGGAAAGATGCGATGACTCCGATCCAACCATAGGGCAGAGCGTTTTCTGGAGTGACTAATTCGTTCAGTTTCAAGACTGTTCCTTGGCTCCAAGGCATGACTGAGAAGAACAGGATCACGATTGATAGAAATGCAATTGCAGTGATCGCAAAGTTGAAATTCAAATTCGCAAGCACACCGCGATAATTTAGAAACGCCAAGATGATGATGCTCGCCGCTACAAACGAGTTGTGGTTGATACCGCCGTCTCCGCCTGATTTTGCAACAATTGCATCACCGAACAAAATGGCGTCGGAGACTTCGAGCATGGTGTAAGCAAACACCATGTAAAGAGCCACGTTAAAGGCCATCAATGGCCCCACGATGTGTTTAGCTTGGGCGTATTGGCCGCCAGCAGCGGCGATTGTTGACGTGACTTCAGAGTCAATCATCGCCACCGCGCTGTAGAGCAGACCACAGAACCATAATACGATGAGGGCAGCGAGTGCGCCGCCTTTATCGGCGGCAAAGTTCCAACCGTCGAATTCACCGACGAGAACGATGCCAACGCCTAGCGCCCACACGTGGATGGGGCCAAGCACACGGCTGAGGGAGATTTTTTGAGGGGCAGAACCCATGGATGTTGTTGTCATGATTTTGCCCTCAAATCTTATGCTTTTCGGAGACGGCTTCGATTTCGCCTTCGCGTGAAGATGTTAGTGTGTCTTCGGAATAGGTTGTGTCGACCTTGTACCAATCAAACAACATCCAACCGCCGAGAACCACACAGATGGCCCAACACAAATAAGTCAAATAAACCCACATGATCTTTTCCCTTATTTGCTGTTGAATTTTTCGTCGATGACATCGCGGTATTCTGTGTCCGAAGCTCGGAACAAGAATATGAAATAGCCGAGCAGTACGATTGTCATGATTGCGAGCTGGGTCCAATCAATTGCGTAAACCCATTTGTTCTGGATGATGGCGCCAGCCGTTTCAGGTGTGAAGCCCAGCTTTTCCCATTGGGCCGACATCGTAGCGTTTTGCTTCAAAGTTTCCCACGTCGGATTATCAAGTTTTTCGAGACTTTTAGCTATGCCAGCCCAGCCCATATAAAGCGGGAACCAGAGGGCTAAGAAAATTGCAGCAACCAAACATGCAATATCAAATAGCTGCATCACGATGGGTTGTTCAGGAGGGGTGTATTTTGCCATTTTGATTATGCTCCCTGATTATCTTTGATGGCATCAAGCATCTTGATATCCATGCCATAGATAAAATGTTTGTCTTCCTCATAATGCTTCAGCATGGCCGTTACGGCTGCCGTATTGAAAATCAGAACTGCCGCAGCACCAATGAGCGAAACAATGCGTACGCCGCTGTCAGGGATTAAAGACCAAGACATAACAATAACGAAAAGAACGACGATCCAAAGCAAGGTTAGCAAGATGTAAGCATTGCGCTTGTCACTTTGATACAATGCCTCGATCCTCTGATTGAGGTCAGCCATTTATTTCCTCCACCCGGTGGTGTCTGTCTTAGCCCTAAGGCGAAACACCACTCCCCACGATTATTGCTCTTAGGGCAATTTTGTTGAATCAGAGGAAACTCCGAGAAGTGAGTCTTGTCAAGGAAAAGCCACAATCTCCACAGTGCGGCGCAGCATTTGTGGTTTGGTGCGCGGGTGGCCATAGTGCTCGAAATTGATTCGAGAACTGTAGAGTATCCATGGCTAAACCACCTAAAGACGATGACCTATTCGGCGGCATACCCGAAGTACCTAAAAAAAAGCCCGACGCCAAGCTACCGCCTAAATCAAAGGGTGAGGAAAGCTATACGGCTGCGGATATTGAAGTGCTCGAAGGGTTGGAGCCGGTGCGGCGCAGGCCTGGCATGTATATTGGGGGCACGGACGAAAAAGCGCTGCATCATTTGTTTGCCGAAGTGATCGACAATTCGATGGACGAAGCAGTAGCGGGCCATGCCAGCCGGATTGAAGTTGAATATTTCGCCGATGGTTATTTGGCGGTCACGGATAATGGTCG
>CAXTKN010000279.1:0-3010 GCA_964244805.1 uncultured Aestuariivirga sp. | reverse complement strand
TGACCACGTCAACAGTCTTCTTTGGTTCGATCAGGCCGTAATGAACATTGAGGCCGTGAGCGAAGGCGATTGCTGCGCCATCACGAATATTTGGCGCGATATCGTTCTTGTAAATGTCGGCTTGCAATTCATCAGGCGTTGCCATCATCAGCAAATCGCCCCATTTGGCGGCATCAGCCACGGTCATGACTTTAAGACCATCGGCTTCAGCTTTCTTGATGGTCGGTGAACCAGCCTTCAAGGCGATGGCCAATTCCTTGGCGCCTGAATCTTTCAAGTTCAGCGCATGGGCACGGCCTTGGCTGCCGTAACCGACGATGACAACTTTCTTGTTCTTGATCAGATTAACGTCGGCATCCCGGTCATAATATACGCGCATGTGAGTGGTTCCCATTTAAAATTCTGGGCGTGAATTAGCGGGCTGGGGCAATTAAGGCAAGGGCTGTTCGCGTAAGCCCAGTTTGCCAGAAACAAGGGTGGCCAGCATGCGCTGTGCGGGTGGCAAACGGCTTATGCCCGCCACAACATAATCGCGGATCAGAGGCAACAGGATTGAGTCTGATTGATAGAACGGCGTAAACGTGGCCGACATCGCTTGGTACAGTTTGACGTGAAAGCGGCGCGCCTTTGCATAAGTTTTCAATGCTGTTTGAAGGTCGGTGTTGGATTGCAGCGCATTGGTGAGCGCCAACACATCAAGCAGCGCCATATTCGCACCCTGCCCCAATTGCGGGCTGGTGGAATGGGCGCTGTCGCCGATGAATACGAGTTTGTTGCCATAGGGCAATGATAATGTGTGGTGATCATAATGTGCCATCGTCATTTGGTCTGGCGAAGTGATTGTGCCTAACAGTGATTCAGTTTCAGGCCACAGTTGTCGCAGCCGTTGCTTCCATGGCTCAAGACCACCAGCTTGCCACTCGGCATAGTCTTTGCCTTTAAGGCTCCAGAAGAAAGCAGCGTGTCGTTGATCATTTGGGAAACGCTGGCCGATGGGCAGCACACCCATCATCACTGAAGCCGCATCATAGCGTTGTTCGAGGGCGTGTTCGTCGAAAGGCGCGCCCGGCCAAGGCAAGCTGGCCCAGATCGCGCCATAGCTCAGGCTGCGTCGATAATCAGGGCCAAAGGCAAAAGGAATGAGTCGAGAACGGCTGCCGAGTGCATCGATAATCAAATCAAACGGGCCTTTGAATTTTCCTTTATCTAATATCAGAGCGGGTCCATCCAAGCCCATGATCTTGGATGACATTTTTATTTCGATTTGAGCTTCAGTCACTGCATTGTGCAACACATGAAATAATCCGGCGCGGTGCACAGCCAGCCCCCGCGCGTCTCCCAAACTGTCATAGCACACATCCAAAACCACGCGGCCAGATTTTGCTGCCTTACCATATAGACGGTGGATGGGCGCACCGAGACTTCGCATCTCATCACCCAGCCCCAACCAGTCGAGAACGGCGAGGCCTGTGGGTTGGAGGATGAGGCCGGAGCCTATCGGCTTTGGTGCATCAAACTGATCAAAGAGGATGGGGTGATGGCCTTCGCGCTGCAAGGCGATTGCCGCCGCAAGGCCCGCAGGACCAGCGCCACAGATGGCAATATCAAGCTTTTTCAAATCTGGCCGCCCATCTATCTCAATATTATTTTCTTATAATGTGCAGTGTGGCGTCAAGGCTGTTACTTAAACGTAAATCAGATTCGTCGATCCAATATCATGAGGAGCATCACATGAAACAGTTTCTTTTAGCACTTATGTTAATTGCCGTTCCGGTTGCCGCCTTTACTGGTTTTGAAATGAGATTTGCGGCGACACCAGCCGTGGCAGCTGGTGCCGCGAGCCTTGGTGATCTGTCCAAGTTGAAAGCCATCATTGCCGATGTGCAGGCCATTGCTGATAAGGGCGATTTGGTGGCGGCAGAAAAGCGCATTCGCGATTTTGAAAATGATTGGGATGTGGCCACGAAAACTTTGCGCGGGCTGAACAAAGAGGATTGGGGTCATATTGATGATGCGGCTGATGCGGCCATGAGCGATTTGCGTGAGGCAAAGCCTGATGCGGCAAAAGTGAAGGTAACCCTGACTGCTTTGATGGCAGCACTCGATGATCCATCCAAAGCACCATGATTGTTTCCGGAGTTAACGCCATGTCAAACGCCGCCACCCTGCCTCAGTTTAACCGCGTTCCTAAAGTGACGTTTGATTTCTGGTTAATCAAACTCATGGCCGTCACCATGGGAGAAACAGCAGCAGATTATTTGGGTGTTAATCTGGGATTGGGACTAACGAAAACATCGCTGCTTATGGGCGGTGTTTTGTTGGTGGCGCTTTGGTTTCAGTTTCGTCAAAAGCGTTATGTGCCTTGGGCCTATTGGTTGGCGGTGGTGTTGATCAGCATAGTTGGCACATTGGTGACAGATAATCTGGTGGATAATTTTGGTGTGTCACTCTGGACTACCACGATTATTTTTACTGTGGCGTTGGCGGCGACTTTCGCAGTTTGGTATAATTCAGAGAAAACACTTTCGATCCATTCGATTTTTACGAACAGTCGCGAAGCATTTTACTGGTTGGCGATTCTGTTCACCTTCGCTTTGGGAACAGCAGCTGGTGATTTGGTGGCTGAGTATTTCGGTCTTGGCTATATGGCCACTGGTGTTCTGTTTGGCATGGTTATCGCTTCGTTGTCGTTTGGCTATTTTGTCTTGGGACTTGATGCGATTTTGGCGTTCTGGCTGGTCTATATTTTGACGAGGCCACTGGGTGCATCATTCGGTGATTTTCTGTCGCAACCAAAAGAATATGGCGGCTTGGCCTTGGGCACGATTATCACCAGCGTGATTTTCTTAAGCGCGATTGCGGCGATTGTTGCTTATATGAGTTTCACCCATGAAGGCGAAGAATTGGTGGGCTAGGTGTCAGTTCTTTAAGACAATTTCTTAAAACCGTCATTCCCGCGCAGGCGGGAACCCAACTTAGCTGCATTCGACCTGTTGAAAGTTGGTTCCCC
>CAXTKN010000278.1:0-3017 GCA_964244805.1 uncultured Aestuariivirga sp. | reverse complement strand
TTCAAACTTGACTCAAGGCCCACGCATTCAATGGCCACATCAACGCCAACGCCTTCTTCTGTGAGGTCTTTGATCATCTGCACAACATTCTGGGTCATCGGGTCAATGACAATGGCGGATGGCACCAAGTCTTTCGCCATTTTGCGGCGGAAGGCATTGGGCTCGCTCACAAATATTTGCCCGGCACCTGCAGCCTTGGCCGCCAGCAAAGTGAGCGCGCCGATGGGGCCGACGCCTGAAACCAAAACCGTATCGCCGGAACGCACATTGCCACGATCAACCGCGTAAACTGCAACAGCAGCAGGCTCAATCATGGCCCCTTGAATATCGCTCACACCCTTGGGTAACACAGCAACATTGTAATCATTCACCACGGCCATTTCGCCCATGCCGCCCCAAGCCCAGCTTAGGCCCACACAGCCCATGCTCGGGCTGAGATGATAAAGCCCCCGACGGCCGTAATAATCATCGCGTGGCGAAATCAGTGGCTGAATGGAAACGCGGTCACCAACATTTACATTTGATACAGCAGAGCCTTTATCGGCAACAATCGCACTGAACTCGTGACCTAAAATTTGAGGGTTGGTAACCCCTGTATAAACATGAGGCGTAACAGGAGTAACAATCGGCCCCGCGATATATTCATGTAAATCTGTGCCGCAAATGCCTGTGACCAATGGCTTGATCAATACATCATTGGGCCCAAGCTTGTTGGAAGGTGCGGGAACATCCTCGACACGAATATCTTTCGCCGCGTGAAACCGCACAGCTTTCATCATCAATCCTCCCAAACTCGTAGACTCTTGTTTTGCGTGCATCCTATCCAAACGCAGCGACTTGCAATTATCAAAAATTCTCAATTTGATAATTTTTATAAAACGCTATCCAAAAAAATTTGGCACAGTGTGGAAAAGCATAATAAAAATATGGGAGATGAAGTTTGCAACTCATCAATAGATTACGTTTTTGCCCAGCGATCGCCGGACGAGTTTGACGATGGCAAACTCCATAGCAATCGAGAATGACGATATTGGCAATGACAAACGGCTTGAACTTTGGCGCAAGCAAGTGGAAATACGTGACTGCGAAAAACGCGCCTATGATTTGTTTTTGCAAAACCTGATCAAGGGCACCAGCCATTTATCACTGGGCCAAGAAGCCATTGCGGCGGCATTCGGTGTGGCCATGCAAAAGGGCGATAAAAGCTTCTGCACCTATCGCGGCCATGCCCACACTTTGGCGCGCGGTGTTCCCATGGAAAGCATGCTGGGTGAATTAATGTTGCGCGATATCGGGTTGATGCGCGGCAAGGGCGGTTCCATGCATCTCACTTCGGTTGAGCACGGTGTCATGGGTTCATATGCTATTATCGGCGCCCATTTGCCGATAGCCTGCGGCTCAGCTTGGCGCGCGCAATATTTGGGCGAGAAAGACGTTTCTGTTTGCTTTTTTGGCGATGGCACAACCAATATCGGCGCATTCCATGAAGCCCTGAATTTCGCGGTGATATGGAAACTGCCAGTGGTGTTTGTCTGCGAGAATAATCTCTACATGGAATATACGTTGAACGCTGACGTAACAGCTGTCGCAAGCCCCGCAGGAGACCGCGCATCTGCTTACGGACTCGAAAAAATCGTGATCGATGGCAATGATGCCGATGTGGTTTATCGCAGCGCAAATGTTGCAATAGAAAAGGCTCGCAATGGTGGCGGGCCTTCATTAATTGAATGCCTCACCTATCGCCATTCTGGCCATTCTCGCGCGGATCCCGGCAAATATCGCCCCGAAGGCGAATTGGAAAAATGGAAAGAGCGTGACCCCCTGATCATTTACAAGCAGCGCATGAAGGATTTTGGCTTCACAGACGCGCAAATCAAAGCCATCGAAGAAGAAAGCATGGTCAAAGTTGAACGTGCAACAGAGTTGTGCAAGGCGTCACCTTCCGCACCGGTCGAGCTTCTTACAACAGATGTTTATGCTGATGGAGGCTGGGCATGGCGGAACTGAGCTATCGCGATGCCGTGATCCGCGGCATTTCACAAGAAATGGAACGCGACAAAAATGTTGTGTTTCTTGGAGAAGATATTGGCAAAGCAGGTGGAGTGTTCAAGGCCACAGTGGGGCTTTATGAAAAATTTGGTCCCTTGCGTGTGCGCGATACGCCAATCTCAGAGCAGGCGATTTTAGGTGCTGCCATGGGTGCCGCCATGACGGGCCTACGCCCCATTGCTGAAATCATGTTTTCCGATTTCATCGCAGTGTGTTTTGACTATATCGCCAATGAAATGCCCAAAATTTCATACATGACCAATGGGCAAGTTAAGTGCCCGCTGGTGATCCGCACCGGCAATGGTGCAGGTGTGCGTTTTGGGGCCCAGCATTCACAGTCGGTTGAAAACTGGACGATGATGATCCCCGGCCTCAAAGTTGTAGCACCCTCTTCACCCGTTGATGTGATTGGCCTGATGGCTGCAGCCATTCGCGATAACAACCCTGTGATATTCCACGAACATAAAGCGCTTTATGCCACCAAGGGCGAAGTACCTGATGGTGAGATTATCGACACGTTGGGCACGGCCAAGATTTTACGCAAAGGCAAAGACTGTACAATTTTGGCTCTGGCCTTGATGGTGCACCGTGCGATGGACGCCGCTGAAATACTTGCGCGTGACCATGGCATTGATGCTGAAGTGATTGACGTGCGTTCTCTCGTGCCGCTCGATACACAAACCATGTTGGCTTCAGTTGCCAAAACAGGCCGTTTGTTCACCGTTGAAGAAAACCCACGTCTGCTGGGTTGGGGTGCTGAGATTGCCTCCATCGTTGCTGATGAAGGCTTTTGGGATCTGGATGGCCCGATTGTACGCATCACAACGCCGCATATTCCACTTCCTGCTGCAGATCATTTAGAAGATTTGGCATTGCCTAATGCAGCACGTATTGTCGACAAGATTATTCGCGTGATGAACGGGTAAGCCATGGCCAACACAATTATCATGCCGCAATTGGGTGAAACT
>CAXTKN010000277.1:1860-3036 GCA_964244805.1 uncultured Aestuariivirga sp. | reverse complement strand
GGATCGGGTTTTTCACCTTTAAGAAGTGTGGCTGTGATCTTGCCTTGATTGGGGATGATCACTGCAAAAACATTGGCCGCCATCATCGTGCCCACAAATGCGCCCACATGAATGAATGCACCGCGCCCTGAGAATATATGTGAATAGAAATAAGCCGCCGCCAAAATGAGGAGATAAACACAAAGCGCCAGCCAACTGGTATTTTTGCCAATAGGTGAACGGCAGAGTGTGTCATAGATTATCCAACCTGCAAAAAGCGATGCAACCGAGATGCCGATGGCTTGCCATGATGTAAGCGCCATTACGGATGGATCAATCAGATAAACATCAGCAGCGATGTAATATTGGATAATCAGCAGCAGGAAGCCCGTGATCCAGGTGAGGTAGGCTTCCCATTTAAACCAAATCAGATGCGGTGGAAGCTCAGCTGGGGCCGAGAGATATTTGCGAACATGATAAAACCCGCCACCATGCACCTCCCACGCTTCGCCTGAAACACCTTCGGGCATTGCGGCTGCTTTTCGGAGGGAGAGATCAAGGGCGACGAAATAGAATGATGTTCCGATCCAGGAAATGCCAGCCAGCACATGGCCCCAGCGCACGAGGATATTCAACCATTCGGCGAGGAAGGGATCCATTAGTTGTTGGCCCTTTGTTGCGGATGGACGATGGCAGTGCGAATTTCGACCTGCTCTAACATTTGAACAACAACACTAGCAGCAATGGCGGCAGGAAGTTTTGACTTTAACGATGAAACACCAATGGGGCAGGTTAACCTGGTTGCATCCACCCCCGCTTCACGCAAACGCTTGATGAAGCGGGCGCGTTTAGTCTGGCTTCCGATCAACCCGACGAAGGAGAATGCGGGATTGCGCAAGGCGTAATCGACGATTTCAAAATCCAATGCGTGGCTGTGGCTCATGACCAACACGAACGCATCGTCTTCCATTTCATTTGGATTGCCCGTGCGGCAGGTGACATTTTGCGGAACGATAGACGGAAACGCATTTGTGCGCGCGTCCCACCATGAAATCTGAAATGGCAAAGGTGCTAATGCCATCACCAAAGCACGACCCACATGGCCTGCCCCCCACAAATGTATGTGTTGCATATCTTCTTTAAAGTTTGACGCCTGATCGCGGAGCTGAGAAAGTGATTCACGATCAAAACTCTCAA
>CAXTKN010000277.1:0-1760 GCA_964244805.1 uncultured Aestuariivirga sp. | reverse complement strand
TTTGCGTCATAAACCAATTCTTCCGTGGTGAGCCAACCCAGACCCTGCACAAAGCCACCCTCAATCTGGCCAATGTCGATTGCGGGGTTCAATGAATGCCCCACATCATGCAGAATATCAACGCGGGTGACTTTCATTTCGCCTGTCATCGTATCGACCAGCACTTCGGAACAGGATGCGCCATAAGCGAAATAATAAAACGGCATGCCTTTGCCAGTGGCCCTGTCCCAATGGATTTCTGGCGTGAAGTAAAAGCCAGTTGAAGACAAAGAGATTTTAGATTCCTTGGTAGCTTTGGCGAGTTCTGCAAAGCTCATCGATTTGCGGCCTGACTTCACTTTGCCATTTGCAAATATGATTTTTGATTTGGCCACTTTCCAAATTTTTGCAGCGTGTGCTGCCATGCGGTCTTTGATGATATTTGCCGCGTTGGCCGCAGCCATGCCGTTAAGGTCAGTGCCTGATGAAGCGGCAGTGGGCGACGTATTGGGCACTTTGCCCGTGGTCGTTGCAGTGATGGCCACATGTTCAAGTGCGATGCCAAAAACTTGCGCGACCACTTGCGCCACTTTCACGTAGAGCCCTTGGCCCATTTCCGTGCCACCATGATTGAGGTGCACGGAACCATCGGCATAAACATGCACCAATGCGCCCGCTTGGTTCATCTGCGTGAAGGTAAATGAGATGCCGAATTTAACAGGCGTGAGGGCCAGACCTTTCTTGAGAATTATGCTGGTGTTATTATAGGCGGCGATTTCTTTGCGACGCTTGGCATATGATGAGGTTTTTTCAAGTTGGGTGATGACATCAGCACTGATATTATCGCGCAGCTTTTGTCCATATGGCGTTATATCGCGACCGCGTGCGTAGAGATTGCGTTTTCGAACTTCCAGCGCGTCCATCCCAGTTTGAATGGCGATGGCTTGCATCATTTGTTCCGCAAATAAAATGCCTTGTGGCCCGCCAAAACCGCGAAACGCCGTGTTCGAAACCGTATTGGTTTTCAGGCGACGCGTGGCGATGCTATAGGCCGGATAGAAATAAGTATTGTCTGCGTGGAACATGGCGCGGTCGCAGATTGCGGCGCTGAGATCGGCGGAATAGCCACAGCGAGCCATGAGGTTCACATCAACTGCGGTGATGCGTGCGGTTTTGTCGAAAGATGCAGCATAGTCGACATGGAAATCATGGCGCTTGCCAGTCATCATCATATCATCGTCACGGTCTAATCGGCACTTGGCGGGGCGGCCCGTTTTATGTGCGGCGAGTGCTGCAAGGCAGGCCCACTGCGTGGCTTGGCTTTCCTTGCCGCCAAATCCACCGCCCATGCGGCGGCATTCAGCAGTGATTTTTGCATCGTCGACGCCGAGCATGGCTGCCACTGAATGTTGAATTTCAGTCGGGTGCTGTGTTGAAGAATGAACCAACATCGCGCCTTGCTCGCCGGGGATCGCAAAAGCAATTTGGCCTTCCAGATAGAAATGTTCTTGCCCACCGATTTCGAACGAGCCGGAGATTTTTTGGGCCGATGATTTTATCGTTTTGGCAACATCGCCTTTCTTGAACGCATAGGGGGCAAGCAGATCGGGCTTTGCCTCTTTCAACGCATCATGCACAGTGACTGCAGGCGTTTCCTGCGCAATTTCGATTGTGGCCAACAGTGCGGCGCGGCGGGCAAGGTCGCGGGTTTTAGCGACAACAGCAAAAATGACTTGCCCATGAAATTGAATTTCGCTTTCGGCAAAAATCGGATCATCGCC
>CAXTKN010000276.1:0-3037 GCA_964244805.1 uncultured Aestuariivirga sp. | reverse complement strand
AGTTCAGATATTAAAATTGCCAAAAAATTGGCGAAGGAGTTTGATCATGGCACTTAAAACAACGGTTTGGGATTCAGCTGAATTGCTGGATAGTCCGGAAGCAATCGCTGCTTATATTGAGGCCGCATTTGAAGATGGCGACCCCTCATTGATCACCCATGCGCTTGGCGTTGTTGCGCGGGCGCGCGGTATGTCGCAATTGGCCAAAGATGCAGGTTTAAGCCGTGATGCCATGTATAAGGCGTTTCAGCCTGACGGCAATCCGACGCTGCAAACATTGACCAGTGTGATGAAAGCGCTTGGCATGAAACTATCTGCACATCAGCAATAAACAAAGCAGCCTCGCATAGAAAATATTAAACCAAACAGTTGACAATCATTTTCGCCTAACCTATATTCAACTTTATGGTTGAACATCACACATCACAACTTGACACCGTTTTCCACGCCCTCGGCGATGCCACGCGGCGGGGGATGCTGGCGCGGTTGGCCAAGGGTGAGCACACGGTTTCGCAATTGGCGGAACCTTTCGATATGTCTCTCGCTGCCGCATCCAAACACATCAAGGCGTTAGAGGCCGCTGGCCTAGTCAAGCGTGATGTGCAAGGCCGTGTTCATGTGTGTCGCCTCAATGCAGGCCCTCTGGCCAACGCGCATCAATGGCTGGCCTATTATGAAATTTTCTGGACGAACCGTCTCGATGCGCTTGAGGAATTGCTCAAGGCCGAAGACGCCAAAAAGCCAAAACCCAAATCAAAATCAGGAGTAAAAAAATGAGCATCACCGCAGAAGAAGATTTCGGCACTCTCATTGCACCGCGCACCTTGCAAATGCAGCGGCTCTTGCCCGGCCCCATTGAGCGGGTTTGGGACTATCTCACCAAAAGCGATCTCCGCCGCCAGTGGCTGGCCTCTGGTGACATGGAGTTGAAAGCAGGCGCACCCGTTGAACTTGTGTGGCATCACGACGAGACAACGACACCACCCGGTAAAAGGCCTGAGTCCATGTCCTCGGCAGAATCGCGGCTGCCGTCGCGCATCACTGTTTGTGAGCCGCCACATAAGTTGGGCTTCATGTTTTGGAGCGACACAGAAGTGATCTTCGAATTGAAGACTGTTGGCAACAAAGTTCTTCTGACACTCACGCACAAAGACCTGCCAAACCGCAGCATGATGGTTGGCGTGAGCACGGGCTGGCATGCGCATCTTGATGTTTTGGCGGCGCGACTGTCGGCCACGAAAATCGAAAATTTCTGGGATCATTGGCGCGTTTACAAAGATGCCTATGAAAAGCGCATTCCGGCTGAAGTGTGAAGAGAAACGATCTAACCGCGCAGCAAATCCGCTAGCAAAAGTGCAAAAGCAAAAACCGTAATCATGCCCAATACGGTGAAAAAATACATCTTTGACTTGCTTGGAACAGCGCCATGTCGGCGCTGTGCCTCAAGAACTTTTTCCCGTCGACTGGATTTTGAAGCTGATGCTCTCATGCTCAAAGTGCAACCTCGTTTATTGGATTTGGAGAAGACGCACTGAACCTGATGCGAGAGTGATTCGAACCTACTTTATCGCACCATCACAATTGAGCATGAGCTGCGAATCTCGTCAATACAGCTCGCTTTGCAACGTTATGAAACTAAAGGTAGTAGAGCGCGTTTTGTGTGGAGAAACACCGATTAGATTGGCAGTCTACAACTGAAACACTGCGCCTCTTAACCTCAAAACCCACCCCCAGCTGCGTCCAGCCGGGGGCCTTGGCGTAACCCATATCGCCTCAAAGGGAAAAATATTTACAATGTCAAACAGCGGGGTTCTTGCGAACCGAAGAAAGCCACATATAGTCCTAGTTAAAGAACAAAGCAAGAACTATTTTCAAAAAACGGGAATTTATTTTCTGTCCTTGCCTAAACCCCTGATATCCGCCATAGACCCGTCATCTTGAAGTTCCCGCTGGGGGCTGAACGGAAGGGGTGGTGCAAACCATCTAGGGCTTAACATCCCGGCTTCCCGTGTCTCCGCTCATCTCGATCGGTCTTTCGAACCTTCCTCCTGGTTTGTTTGAGGCTCTGCGCTGGTGCTGAAAAGATAAACGAAACAGAGAAAGGTTAAACCCACATGGGTCTTTATGAACACACATTCCTGGTTCGCCAGGATGCGACACAGGCGCAGGTTGATGCGCTTTTGGAGCAATTTACAGGCGTTCTCGTCGCTGGCGGTGCCAAGGTTGAGAAGGTTGAAAGCTGGGGCATCAAGTCCCTGACGTTCCGCATGAAGAAAAATCGCAAAGCGTTTTTCACATTCATGCATATTGCTGGCCCACATTCAGCCGTTGCTGAAATGGAACGCCAGATGTCTATCAACGAAGATGTTATTCGGTGTCTGACTATTGCCGTTGAGAAATTTGAAGAAGGTCCTTCTGCCATGATGCGCCGTCGCGATGATCGCGATCGTCGTCGTGAAGAAGAAGGCTTTAGCATGGATGAGGTGATCTAATGTCTATGGAACAAGGCGCACGCCGCCCATTTTTCCGCCGCCGCAAAAGCTGCCCGTTCACAGGCACTGGCGCTCCTGCCATTGATTATAAGGATGTGCGTTTGCTGCAACGCTACATTTCTGAACGTGGCAAAATCATTCCAAGCCGCATCACTGCTGTTTGTGCCAAGAAGCAACGCGAATTGGCTATTGCCATCAAGCGCGCCCGTTTCCTCGGCCTGCTGCCATATGTTATTTCGTAAGGGGATTTAGAACATGCAAGTTATTCTCCTCGAACGCGTTGGCCGCCTCGGTGCCATGGGCGAAACTGTTAAGGTGAAGGATGGTTACGCACGTAACTTCCTGCTGCCAAATCAGAAGGCGCTTCGTGCCACTGCTGCCAACAAGGCAAAGTTTGAAACCCAGCGCGCTGTGCTCGAAGCCAAGAACGCTGCCACCAAGGAATTGGCCGTAAACGAAGCCAAGCAACTTGAAGGCAAGGTGTTCATCGTCATCCGTCAAGCCGGTGAATCGGGCCAACTTTATGGTTCAGTGACCGCGCGTGA
>CAXTKN010000275.1:0-3037 GCA_964244805.1 uncultured Aestuariivirga sp. | reverse complement strand
GACAAGCCGATGAACAATGAAATGCGCGCGCCATACATCAACCTCGAGGTCATGTCGCGGCCCACGGCATCTGTGCCCAACCAATATTTTGGATCAGCACCGTGGATCCAGAAAGGTGGTAGTTTGGTTTGCCCTTTGAATTGTTCCAGCGGATTATAGGGGGCCAACAATGGCGCGAACACGGCGATGAACACAATCGCCAACACCACATAAAACCCAATCACCGCGCCACGGTTTTCGGAGAAGCTGTTCCAGAAAGAGGCAAATGGGCCTCTGGGTTTTGGCGATGTCGTGCCGATTGTTTCACTTACCATAACGAATTCTCGGATTGATGGCGGCATAAGTTAAATCAACTAGAACATTTACGATGATAACGATTGAAGCAATCAGCAAGATTCCGCCCTGCAGCGCGGGATAATCGCGGCGCGCTATAGATTCCGTCAACCAATGTCCAACACCAGGCCATGAGAAGATATTTTCTGTTAACACTGCGCCAGCAAGCAAAGTGCCGACTTGCAAGCCAATAGAAGTAATCACCGGAATGAGTGCATTGCGCAAGGCGTGAACGCCGATCACACGATAAGCAGATAGACCCTTAGCGCGGGCCGTGCGTACATAATCTTCTTCCAAAACTTCAAGCATGGCTGACCGTGTCATGCGCGCGATCACAGCCATGGGAACGGTTCCCAAAACAATTGAAGGCAAAATAAGGTGGCGCATAACATCTGCGAATGCGCCTTTTTGTCCTGATATCAAAGAATCGATGGTCGCAAAGCCGGTCACTGCTGGGTAGTAGTATTTGATCAAATCAGTTCGCCCCGAAACCGGTGTGAGGTGCAATGTATTCGACATGAACAGCACGAGGATCAACCCCCACCAGAAAATCGGCATGGAATAACCCGTTAATGCTATGCCCATCAGCGATTGATCATAAACACTGCCGCGCTTTGATGCTGCAAAAACACCAGCGGGTATACCAAGGCCTGCGGCAATCAACATTGCAAAAAATGAAAGTTCAATAGTAGCGGGAAAAAGCGTTAGAAACTCGTGGAGAACTGGTGTTTTGGAAATAACAGAAGTTCCGAGATCACCATGGAAAATACCCCAGACATAATCGCCAAACTGTTTCCAAATGGGCTGATCTAACCCCATTTCGTGGCGCAGCATTTCAAGGCGCTCTGGCGAAATGCCGCGTTCACCGCGGCGCACTTCGATTGGGTCGCCCGGAACCAGCCGGATCATTGCAAACGTAATAAACATCAGCGCCACAAATGTTGGCACCGTTAAAAGCAGGCGCTTGAAGAGAAATTTGATCATGGAAAAAAGGGGCGGATTTCTCCGCCCCGATCAATGCTTATTCAGCCACATCCACGCCCACAAACACGTGTGAACCAAGTGGGCTGACCTTATAGCCAGACACTTTTTTGCTCACAGGTTCAAACACTGTGGAGTGGGCAATGTTGAGCCAAGGAACTTCATCGGCAACAATAACCTGCGCGTCCATATAGAGCTTGGTGCGCTCTGCTGGATCAGCACTTGCAGCGGCTTTGGAAATATCCTCTTGGAACTTGGTGTTGCACCATTTTGGAATGTTATTGCCGTTTGGTTTGCCTTCCTTGTTGCAGCCCAAAAGCACCGCCAAGAAATTGTCTGGATCGCCATTGTCACCCGTCCAACCGAGGAACGCCATTTGGTGTTCGCCAGCTTGGGCACGCTTGCGATATTCACCCCATTCGTAAGACACGAGCTTGGCGTGAATGCCGACTTTTTCAAGATCAGCTTGCACCATTTCGCCCATGCGTTTGGCATTCGGGTTGTAAGGGCGCTGCACTGGCATCCACCAGAGATCAGTATCGAGTGAAGTAATGCCAGCGGCTTTCAACATTTCTGCAGCTTTGGCTGGATCGTAAGGAATGTCCTTCACATCATTGTTGTAGGACCACATGGTTGGAGGAATTGGGTTCTTGGCCTTTTGGCCAGCACCTTGATAAACTTCCTTCAAAATCGCATCGCGGTCGATGGCCATGGCGATGGCTTTGCGCACTTCCACTTTATCAAATGGCGGCTTTTGTGCGTTCATTGCCATATAGCCAATGTTAAGGCCTGCTTGTGACATCAGGTTGATCGTGTCGTCCTTGCCCATGGCTTCAAGATCAGCTGGGTTTGGCACGTTCATGATTTGGCATTCGCCAGCTTTCATCTTGGCATAGCGCGCTGTTGCATCTGGCGTGATGGCATAGATCAGATCATCAATCTTTTGCTTGCCACCCCAATAGTCAGGGTTCGCCTTAAAGCGGATCACCGCGTCTTTTTGATAATCCACAAAGCTGAATGCGCCTGTGCCCACTGGAATTTGGTCAAACTGTTCTGGCGTGCCCTTCTTCATCAGGAAGTCAGCATATTCAGCAGATTGAATGGTTGCAAAATCCATTGAAAGGTTGGCCAAGATTGGCGCATTTGGTGTTTTCAATTTCATCACAACAGTCATCGGATCTGGCGCTTCGATGGTGCTAAGCAAATCTGGCATGCCCATATCGTTGAAATAATCGAAGGCTCCGCCTGATACTTTGTGGAAGGGATGATCATCTTTCCATTGGCGGTTGAATGAGAACAACACGTCATCCGCATTAAATTCGCGGGTTGGCGTGAAGCCGTTTACGCCGGAATGAAATTTAACACCCTTGCGCAAATGAAATGTGATGGTCAGGCCATCAGCCGATACTTCATATTTCTCAGCAAGGCCTGGTTCGACCTGCGTTGTACCAGGCGTGAATTGCACAAGTTGATTATAAACCGGACGCGCGGCATCAAGCGATGTGCCTGTGGTGTTCATGGCAGGCGTGAAATTTTCAGGCGAGCCTTCCGAGCAATAGACCAATGATTTGGCTTCGGCCGTGCTGCCAAGAATGGTTCCCAACAACAACACTGCGCCGAATAGTTTCAACGTTTTCATGTTTTTCTCCCTGAGTATTACACGCCCGAGACGGGCAATGAGGAGAGTAAAGCACTGTTTGTTCAGTTGGTCAAAACTTGGTTT
>CAXTKN010000274.1:0-3047 GCA_964244805.1 uncultured Aestuariivirga sp. | reverse complement strand
GCGTTATTTCCAAGCCTACACCAATGAGCTGAACACCTTCATCAATGCTGTTGAATCAGGTGACCGCAATCCAAAGCCATCAGGTTTTGATGGTTTGCAAGCGGGCATTCTGGCGGATGCTGCAACGGTTTCGTGGCAGACCGGCAAGCCTGTTAAGGTATCGCAATGAATCCCGAAAGGGTTGCACTCACGCCATACAATTCAATGGGTTAGCTTGTCCAACCGCATAAATACAGCCGTTGATTACGTTGGGATAATTCGACAGCTGTCCAACCATAACGGATGTAAAAGTGATTTCACGTATTGCGCCGGGTTTTTCTCGGGTCGTTTTCAGTCAAGTTGTTTCTTGAGGTTGATATTTTCGATGTAGAGAGCTTGCATCCGCTTGAAGGCACCATCGACATAAGAGCGATAAGTCGGAAGCATTGCAGTATCGATTCCGACCTTCTCCGCAAGCCTTGTAATGATACCGTCAGAATCGCTGAGATACTCGCCCGGGGTCAATTCGGCGGTTGGGAAAGTGATCTTCTCGATCTTGCCTTCCAATTCGGCACGGATCGTCTGCTCATGATCGCTGTCGGGAACGAACTCACATATGGACACGGAATCGAGAAGATTTGCTTCGAGCAAAAATATCCGCAGCTTGAGGCAGAAGGGACAATGCTGTTTCAGAAAGAGAACGGGTTTGAATGTGGATTCTGACATGGATGAATTCCTTGAGATTTGAATGTTAAATAAGTTCGACAAACACGACTTCGGTCGCTGCATCGGCGCGGATGGTGAGCGCTGTTTCCCCGCTGACAAGGCAACCGTCAAGTGCAGCAATGGTGGTGCCGTTCACAGTAATCGCAGCATCGGTCGGCACCAGATAGCCTTTGCCAGCAGCTGACATTCGATGGACAAGCATTTGACCCGCCGCCAACCGTGCGGCAAGCACGCGGGCGTCGCTGTTGATCTGCACTGCGCTTGTATCAGCGGGATCGCCACTGGCCAGGGCGACAAATCCGGTCATGCCGTCTGGCAGTTTAGACATGCCCCAACGGGCGGCACCGCCGGGATTGCGCGGTGTGAACCAGAGTTGGAAAAGCTTTACCGGCACAGCCTCGTCGTTGCGTTCGGAATGGCGAATGCCTGATCCCGCACTCATCGCCTGAACTTCTCCTGGGCCAGCGCTGCCCTTGTTGCGAAGCGTGTCCTCATGCGCGATTGCGCCCTCGCGCACATAGGTGACGATATCAGCGTCGACGTGCGGATGCTCAGGAAAGCCTGAGACGGGCGCCAACTCGTCGTCGTTCCACGCAATCAGCGGGCCTAGTGATGAGGCTGGGCCAAAGCCAGACCCAGCAGGCACAAAGTGAAAATGCGATTTAATGCCGCGATGATTGACAGCGGGAAGTGCGGCGAAGGGGTGACGTTCGATCATGGCTTGGTCCTCAGTTATATGGTATGGATTAGTTACTAAGGATAGATAGAGGATCACCATGGCCAAACAAGACAGCACAATTTCGATACAAGGGCACATCAATGTGCCTATTACGGACGCGGCCTTTCACATAGGTGGGTGTTCTGGGATCAATGAAGTCTTGAGCCGCATCGGCGATAAATGGAGCGTGCAGGTTGTAATGATGCTGCGCGACGGCCCCCGCCGTTTCAGCGAATTGCGGCGCGGCGTTACGGGAATTACCCAGCGCATGTTGACGCTTACGCTGCGCGGGCTGGAACGCAACGGTCTGGTGACGCGTACGATGTTCCCGACTATTCCGCCAAGAGTAGATTATGAATTGACGGCACTGGGCCATTCGCTGCGCGGCCCCGTCGAGGCACTCGGCCGCTGGGCCATGGAAAACCAGCCCGCAATCCGCGAAGCACAGGGCGTGTTTGATGCGCGGGCGGGAGTAGGAAGAGAAGTTCAAAAAACTTAGTGCAACGGGAAGTGTTCCCTTTAATTCGCCGTCGAAATCACTTCTTAGCTTAAGTTGGAGTTTATGAATTCTGAGCTACTGCCGTTTTCAAGCAGCACCGTCTTAATTGCGGACGTTCCAATATCGATGCCAAGGGAAAGTGTCATTCAGCCTGATTCCAAAAAAGTGGCCTCTTTCATCCAGTCGATAAAAGAGGCCACGATATTACGCCGGTTCAGGGAGGATCCTCCGGCGTAGTGTTTTAATTAGAACTTGAACTCATCAACGTTTTTAGGAGTCACAATCTTTGCTGGCCCAAGCACCACTTGGCCAGCGGCACCAATCGTGTACTCGCCAAGACGACCAGCCACGAACTTATCACCTTCCTTGCCAGTAATTTTGCACATGGCAAGATTTTGGGCTGCGAAGTATGACAAGTAACCAAGATCAGTCACATTCCACCAAATGTCTTGAACACTGCCATCCACGATATATTTCTTGATCAGCGAAGCTGGGGCCAGACCCGTAAGCTTGACTTTGCCCAGAGCGCCAGATTGCTCAAGCGCACGTGCTGCGGCAGGAAGACCAATACCAGCTGGAATGATGATGCCTTTCAGGTTCGGGAAAGCTTGTGTCAGAGCAACCGCTTGTTGTTGGTTGACCTGTTCGCTTTCTTCACCGTAAGCAACCTGCACAAGTTTCATTTTTGCATACTTGGGTTCAGCTGCCATCTTCTTCTTCATGAAGTCGATCCAAGCATTTTGGTTTGTCGCAGTTGGTGTTGATGACAGAATGGCAAATTCACCATCGCCGCCGATCAATTGGAACATGCTTTCCAGCATCATTTCAGCAAGGCTGTCACCAAGCACCTGATTGACGAACACTTGGCGTGCATCTTTCGCCACATCCGAGTCATAGGAAATAACTTTAATGCCTTGTTCGCCAGCGCGCTTCAATGCAGGTGCCAATGCGTTCGCGTCGTTGCCAGAAATGGCAATCACGCCAACTTTTTGTGAAATCATATTATTAATGAGTTCAATTTGCGCTTCAGCTGTTGCTTGCGAAGGTGCGAGCTTCAGAACTTTGCCGCCGATTTCTTTGGCAGCATCGTTGGCACCACCATCAGCGACCTGAAAATAAGGGTCT
>CAXTKN010000273.1:0-3052 GCA_964244805.1 uncultured Aestuariivirga sp. | reverse complement strand
GTGCGCGGTGAAAAAGCTGATTGCTTGGCGATGACTGAACCCGGAGTGGGCTCTGACCTGCGCGGCATGAAAACTTTCGCAAAACAAGATGGCGATGATTTCGTCATCAATGGTGTGAAACACTTCATCAGCCATGGCGAAGAAGCGCATTTCACGGTGCTATTTGCAGCCACAGGTGAAGAAGAAACTTCGCGCGGCAAAAAGAAAATGATCACAGCATTCTTGGTCGACAAAGGTACAAAGGGCTTCACGGTGCGCGATGGTTATAAAAACGTTTCGCATCGCGGCTATCCCAATTCTATTTTGGAATTCAATGATTGCCGCGTTCACAAAAGCCAAATTCTGGGCGAACTGCACAAGGGCTTTGAAGTTGCCAATACTTGGCTTGGTGCAACCCGCTTGCAAGTGGCGAGCACCTGCTTGGGTCGTTCTGAGCGAGCCCTTGAACTGGCCCTTCAATATGCTGTTGACCGCGAACAGTTCGGCCAACAAATCGGCAAGTTCCAAGGCATCAGTTTCAAGTTGGCCGATATGGCGATGGAATTGAAGGCCGCAGAACTTCTAACGCGTGAAGCAGCTTGGAAATTTGATCAAGGCACGGTCACTGAAATGGATATGTCCATGGCCAAACTCAAATCCACCGAAGTGCTGGCCATGATTGCAGATGAAGCCATTCAGATTCACGGCGGTATGGGGTTGATGAGTGACCTGCCGCTGGAACGTATTTGGCGCGATGCAAGAGTTGAGCGCATTTGGGAAGGTACTTCTGAAATCCAAAGGCACATCATCAGCCGCGCACTTCTTCGTCCGCTGGGAGGATGAACCTCATGCACGCTCTCGATCCCCTGAACGACATCGAAATTGCGCATGCCGCAAGTTGCACGCGTGAGCAAAGCGGCCTTTCCAGCACAGCCTGGTTTGAAACCATAGCATTGCAGGAACCTTTAAAAGAAGCACTGAAAACCAACACCTCGCGCCGCGAAGCTTTTGTCTGCTGCTACGACCCCGCATCTGGCGAAACTTGGGACGGTGTAGTTGATCTTGCTGCAAACAAACTCAGAAACTGGCGACACGCCGTCGGCATGCAGGCGCGCATCGGCATTGATGAATTTATTATGGGTGGCGATGTGGCCAAGGCCGACCCAAGTTTCATCGCAGCCTGCGCGCTACGCGGCGTGACCGATATGAGTAAGGTGTTGGTCGAAAGCTGGGCTGCCGGAAATTTCGGACACAAACAAGAAGAAGGTGAGCGCATCGCTTACTGTCATTGCTGGGTGCAAAATGAATCTGGCGATAATCCTTACGAGCGCAATTTGGCAAATCTCCACCCGGTTGTCGATCTGCGCCGGATGAAAGTGATCCGCGTTGATGATTTTGGCGTGGTGCCGCTGCCCCCTGATGGAACCCCGATTAAAGTCAAAAACACCCGCAAAGATTTAAAGCCGCTCGAAATTACCCAGCCTGAAGGGGCCAGCTTTACTGTCGAAGGTAAGTTGGTGAAATGGCAGAACTGGGAATTCCGTGTTGGATTTCATGTTCGCGATGGCTTGATCCTGCATGAGATCGGTTACAAAGACAAAGGCAAACTGCGCCCCATCATGCACCGCGCTTCAATGGCGGAAATGGTGGTGCCTTATGGCGACCCGCGCGGCGGCAATTACCGGCGCAATGCTTTCGACACGGGCGAATATGGCATTGGACAATTGCTCGATTCACTCGCACTCGGATGCGATTGTGTGGGTGATATTTTTTATTTCGATGCGTGGCGACATGATTGGCACGGCAAACCGCAACATATCAAAAATGCCATTTGCATGCATGAAGAAGATTTTGGCACGCTGTGGAAATTCACCAACACCTATCACTATGATGTGACCGTCAAGCGATCCCGCCGCTTGGTCGTGTCTTCCGTCGCTACCATCGGCAATTATGTTTATGGCTTCTTCTGGTATTTCTATCAGGACGGAACCATCGGCACCGAAGTTAAAGCCACAGGCATTCCTTTTGGAACCGCACACTCGCTTGGCAAGCCATCGCAATATGGCGCAGCAATAGCGCATGGTGTTGAAGCCTCGGTGCATCAACATGTGTTCAGCTATCGATTTGACATGGCCATTGACGGCCCACGCAATTCTGTTTCTGAAATGAATTTTGCTGCCGAGCCAATGAGTGAGACAAATCCGCATGGAAATGCGATTGCAATTTCCGAAACACCTTTACGCAGCGAACTTGGCGCGCAACGCAATATGGATTTAAATGCGGCGCGTTATTGGAAAGTGAAAAATACCGAAAGCCTCAATGCTTACGGCGAGCCCGTGTCTTACAAACTTGTGCCAGGCATAAACGCCGTGCCCCTGCTCCACCCTGATGCGCCCGTGGCAAAACGTGCGGGCTTTATGTTCAAACATTTTTGGGCCACAGCCTTTGCCGCTGATGAACGCTACCCAGCCGGCCAATACCCCAACCAACATGCTGGCGGTGATGGGCTTCCGCGCTGGACGAAGGCTGATCGTTCACTCGAACAAAAGGATGTGGTGGTATGGTACACGTTGAATTATCACCACATGTCGAGGCCTGAAGATTGGCCTGTTCAGCCTTCCGTCTATGCTGGCTTTCATTGGATGCCATCTGGCTTCTTTGATGAGAACCCCGCCATGGATGTTCCGTCTCCAACGCCCAAACATTGTTGTTAAGCTGAAGACATGACCCTCACCCGATTACTCAATCCAAAATCCATCGCCTTCATTGGTGGCAATGAATGTGCCATCGCAATTAAGCGCACACTTGAACTTGGCTTCACTGGAAAGATTTGGGCCGTGCATCCCAAGCGTGAAGATCTGGGTGGGGTTGCGACCGTGAAATCGGTTGAAGATATTGATAGCGGGATTGATGCAGCATTCATCGCGGTGAAACGCGAACCGACTGTTGATATCGTCCGCGCACTGAGCAAAAAATCCTGCGGTGGCGCAGTGATTTATGCGGCGGGTTTTGCTGAAGCTGGTGCTAATGAATTGCAGGATGAGCTGTTGAAAGCCGCAAATGGCATGCCCCT
>CAXTKN010000272.1:0-3056 GCA_964244805.1 uncultured Aestuariivirga sp. | reverse complement strand
CGGCCTTCGCGGGCCACCAGATCGCACAGCGTCAAATCCTGCTTTTCAATGCTCATCGACGCATCAACCAGAACCACAACACAATCGGCATAACGAATGGCGCGCATCGCATCCGTGACCGAAAGCTTTTCCAGCTTCTCTTTCACTTTGCCTTTGCGGCGAATGCCGGCTGTATCCCAAAGTTTAATCTCGCGTGTGCCCCATTTCCAATCGCTGGAAATGGCATCACGCGTGATACCAGCTTCTGGCCCCGTCAGCATCCGGTCTTCACCAAGCAAGGTGTTCACAAGTGTGGATTTGCCCGCATTGGGTTGACCAATAATGGCAAGGCGTAAACGTCGCTCAGGCCGATCTGGCCCTTCATATTCTGGGTCATATTCAGCGGGTACAAATTCTTCGTCTTCATCAGCCGCCGCTTTGCTCGCCTCTTCGTCCGCATCAATATAAGGCCGGATCACGTCGTAGATGTGTTCCATACCTTCGCCGTGTTCACCAGAAATTGGCAGTGGTTGGCCAAAACCCAATGAATAAGCCTCGCCCACGCCTTGCGCGATGCGCAATATTTCGGCCTTGTTGGCAAGCACCGTGACAGGCTTACCCAATTTGCGAATGCGTTCTGCAAACTGCTCATCAATCGGCGTGACACCAGCTCTGGCATCAATCACAAAGAAAATATGATCAGAAAGTTTTGCGGCCTCTTCGGCTTGCAAACTCATGCGCGCTTCGAGCGAGCCTTTCTTGGCATCGTCGAGACCCGCTGTGTCAAACACACGGAACTCCAAATCACCAAGCCGCCCCAAACCCTCACGGCGATCACGCGTGACACCTGGCTGATCATCAACCAGTGCTATCTTCTGACCGACAAGACGATTGAACAGTGTGGATTTGCCAACATTAGGCCGCCCGAGAATGGCTATTGTAACCGTCATTTCATGGACTTTGGAACAGGCGGGCAAAGTTGTTTTTTAGGGTTGCACGCATTTGGCACAATCGGCACCGCGTTAGGCACGTCCGCAGGAGCTTGACTTTGAACTTGTCCCTGGCCCGCTACAATCGGATCTTTCGCCGTCTTCTGATCATCAGGAATAATCTCTTCGCGTTGTCCTGGCAAAACTGTGTCGTTGCTTTGGCCCGTCACCTTTTTTAAAGTCGAGCAACCTGCAAGGGCGATGCCCAAACACACAATGAGTGCGAGCCTCTTCACTTCTTCACCAAATTTGGCGCAATCAATTGAATCATGATTTGCGCGCGTTGCTTCATTGAAGGTGTAGCTTCGGCATCATTATAAACCGCCTGCATATAACGATCAGCCATTGTATAATCTTTCACGCGCCAAGCACTCAGGCCAAAAATCTCGCGTGCCTCTTGGCGCCACACGGCACCATCCTTGTCAAACTTTCCTAGCCGGGTCAGCAGCTGATCGGGCGTTGAACTATCAACCAACAAATAACCAGCTTTAATACGCGCCATATCAGCGAGAGCTGGATCACTATCTACTTTGGCTGCAAACGCATCATAAGCTGCCACTGCTTTTTCCGTGTCGCCCTTCTTGGCGAGCAGTGCTGCGCTTTGCAAAGCCGCCAACTGACCAAAGCCTGCATGATTAACCGCAGCCAAAGCTGATAAAGCATCGTCCGTCTTGCCATCAGTCGCTTTTTTCAAGGCCGCAAAATAAACCGCACCAGCATCCTCAGCTTGCTTAACCTGATAATAGCGCCAGCCTTGATAGACTGCCACAGCAACAATCAGCAAAACGCCAGCGGTCGTAAAGTACTTGCCATAACGATCCCAGATTTTTTTATATTCGTCTTGGCGAACTTCTTCGTCCACCTCGCGGAATATCGACTCGTCAGTATTTGACACTTAAGCTACGCTCCGTAATTTCAAATGGGGAAGTAAAGCAGCCAGAGGGCCAAATCAAGGCAATTCAGGTGGCGTCCAAAACCGAGAAAGCGCCGATTAACCCTGCATCCACCCGCTCAGCTATTAAACTCTGCAAAACCCAAAGCCCCGGATTATCAGCGACGAAAGCCAATTTCGCGGATGAAAGACCGGGCACCACCGCTGTATCTGCCCAACCAGAACCGTCAACAGACTGCCCGTCACTCTCGATTAATTTCCACACATGGCCATGGATATGAAGGGGTTGCGGAAAGCTGGTCTTATTCGAAAACTCAAAAATCAGCGTCTCGCCCTTTTTAGCCTCAAACAACGGCGGCCCACCGACGCCTGCAATGCCGTTAAACGCCCAAGCCAAACCTCTTTCCAAAAGCCCGCGCATATCCAACGTTGCATCGCCCACTTTTGCCGATTGCAGGCCACCCTTGGCCCCACCTTGAATCTCGATTGGGATACGCCGCGCCAAAGTAACATCGCCGAGCGCAGCGACAGGATTGTCAGGGAGTTTGAAACTGCTGGCCAGTTGATCTGAAATGTTCACGCCGCTGACTTGTAAGAAAACCACGTCCGTCACATCGTCTAAAACATCAAGAGCGATTGCTACTTCGGGGGACATTTCCGTCAGCAATAAATCTGCGCGCTGCCCCGGCACCAGTTTCAAGCCATTTTCATCAATCGCTTTCAGAACGACGGGTTGGCCATCCATTGCCATCACTTGAGGGGAAGCACCCTTGAACATGATATTCATTATACGGGCGTTGGCTGCATTAAGCATACGCAAACGTAAGGGCTTGTCGAGTGTCACTTTAATTTTTGATTTGAAAGCGCTGTTGACCGTGAACCAATCACCCAACCTGCCATCACCAATGGCAATTCCAAATCGCCAAACCTACCGCTTGGACGCCCTTTGTCGTCAACCATCCAATCGTCAAAAATCATGGGGACATCATTGAATGCGGGCGCAAGCGGTGTTGCCTCCTCCACAATCAACATTCCATAAAGCCCCATATCGCGCTGCTGAGAAGCATGTGTCATAGGCCCGAACCAAAACGTGCCAGCATCGGGCGGCGTAAATGCAAACGCCACAGCATTGGCATCACCGGGCAACACATTCAGAGTCATTTGTGTTGATAAACCGCGCACCCCAAACCAATGTA
>CAXTKN010000271.1:0-3061 GCA_964244805.1 uncultured Aestuariivirga sp. | reverse complement strand
GTGGTCGAAGTCATTTCCAAAGGTGCCGCCGGTTCATGGCAAATGGAAAACCGCCACAAAACCATGATAGCTGGAAAATTCGATTTTGGCTTCGCCGCCGATTGGATGCGCAAAGATTTAGGCATTTGCTTAGATGAAGCCCGTAAAAACAAATCGCACTTGCCTGTTACAGCACTGGTCGATCAGTTCTATTCGGAAGTGCAGAAGATGGGCGGCAGCCGCTGGGATACATCGAGCTTGATTGCGCGGTTGACGCGCTAAGCCCGCAAGGCTTTCGCCACATCCACCGCAAAATAGGTCAAAATCCCGTCAGCACCTGCGCGCTTGAAGGCCTGCAGACTCTCCGGAATAACTTTCTTCGGATCAAGCCACCCGCGTTCCACCGCAGCCATGATCATCGCGTATTCGCCAGACACTTGATAAGCAAATGTCGGAACACCAAACTCGCGCTTCACCCGTGACACGATATCCAAGTAAGGCATACCCGGTTTCACCATGACCATATCGGCACCCTCAGCTAAATCCATGGCTACTTCTCGCAAAGCCTCGTCAGTATTGGCAGGGTCCATCTGATAGGTGCGCTTATCGCCTTTGAGCAATCCGCCCGAACCCACCGCCTCACGAAACGGGCCATAAAATCCAGAAGCATACTTGGCGCTATAAGCCATGATCTGCACATCCTGATGTCCAGCTTTTTCAAGCGCTGAACGAATGGCACCGATCCGCCCATCCATCATGTCAGAAGGTGCAATAACATCGCATCCAGCATCAGCCTGCACCAAGGCTTGTTTGACTAACATCTCAAGTGAAGCATCGTTGACGATCCGCTCCCCCTCCATTAGCCCGTCTTGGCCATGCGAGGTATAGGGATCGAGCGCCACATCGCACATCACACCAATCTCCGGCACGGCGGCTTTGATGGCGCGAACCGCACGACAGATCAGATTGTTGGGATTAATAGCTTCAGAGCCGGTTTCATCGCGCAAAGCGGGATCAGTGTTCGGAAATAACGCCACAAGCGGAATGCCCAACCCAGCAGCCTCGCGCACCCGCTCAACCGCCAAGTCAATCGAATAACGGAACACGCCTGGCATTGAACCCACCGCCTCGCTTTTGTTCTGCCCTTCGATCACAAAAATCGGCCAAATCAAATCTGCCGCTGTCAAAGTGTTTTCAGATACGAGTGCGCGGGCCCATGCGGCTTTGCGGTTACGGCGCAGTCTGGTCGAAGGGTATGAAGGTTGGGTCATGCCTGATTATTAACGCGCTAACTGAAGCATTGCAAATTCTAGCTTTTCGCAATTGATAAATTATAATTTTGCGTGCTTTTCCTAAAATTTTAACAATTTTTTGGGTTCTGACATGCCAAACCCATCACATTATCAGCGACAGGATTTTTGCCCCGAATGTTTTCGACATACCGCACGTCTATTTTGACTTCACTTTTGCTTTCCACGCTAACAATGGCAATGCCATTAAACGCCTCAGCCGAACCAATTGCAGCCGAACAAGCCACCGAACTTTTGGCCCGTTCGCAAGCGCTGGAAGAAAAATGCAAATTCTTGACGGCTGCACAGCGCGAAGAACTCTCAGCCTTTGTCGCCAAAGCCGAGGTAGCCATGGTGGCCAAATCTTCAGTCAATTCGACCAAGTCTCTCATCACTATGGGCCGAGCCAAGGGCAAGTCCGCCACCTGTACTGATGCCGAGCGTGCTGACCTCATTGATATTATCAGCGCCGCACAACAGGCCACATCGCGCAAAATTGAAGTGGTTCAGGCATCAGTTGTAAATAAGCCGATTGTCGTGGCAACCCAAATTGAAAAGTCTAAACCAACCATTTCTGTTTCTAAGAAGCCAATTGATGTCAGGCCAGAGCCAATCAAAACTGGTCTTGGACAATATGCCCAGTTAACACAGCGCTATTATTTGGCGCGCCGCTGCAATTCAATGTCTTATGGCGCGATCACAGGCCTCTATAAGAATGTGGTTTCAACTCACCGCAACGTCGTTGCAAATTTTGGCGTACCGGCAGTTCGAAATGTAATGAAACAATCAGAACATAAAGCAAATGCTGCGATCTGCAGTTAAAATTTGCCGCTATTTATTAACCGTTTTCAGACTCACTTTATTTACATTGGAAAAAAACGAGACATAAACTGTGTTCAAACTCGGTTCAATTTTTCTAAAATATAACGACAAATTTACCGAGACTCTTTAGCTCCTTTTAAACCCCATCGCCTAGGTTGAACCTATCAAGAAGAACGGACCCAATAAGAGGCCGACTTCAAGAAACAGGAAAAACAGAGGTTTAAAAACATGAACACCGCAGTTGTTTTGGGGGAAACCCGTCAAGCGCCAGTCGATAACAAGCGCGCTGACATTAAAGGTCGTTATTTAGAGTCATTGACGCTGATCGAGCGTCTCCACCGCCGCCTTCTTGACGTGATCAAGGACGATTTTGAACGTTCCGGCGACAAGGAAGTCAATCCCGTTCAAGCCCTGTTGCTGTTCAACATCAGTGACGCTGAACTCACCGCAGGTGAACTTAAGACCCGCGGCCATTATCAAGGTTCAAACGTTTCTTACAATCTTAAGAAGCTGGTTGAGCAAGGCTTTGTGAAACACGAGCGTTCAAATTCTGACAAACGCTCCGTGCGCATCAGCCTCACCGAAAAAGGCGATGCCATTCGCGGCCGCGTTGATGCCCTCTATAACCGCCAACTCCACGCCATCGAAGAAGTGGTAGGGCTGTCAACCGACGAATTTGATCGCTTGAACAAAGCTTTGGGCCGTTTGGAACGCTTCTGGACCGATCAAATTCTTTATCGTCTGTGATCTATTAGTACTCCCTGCAAAAACATCCCGTGGTCAGAAATGGCTGCGGGATTGTTTTTTTGGGGCAGGGGCTTGCCATACTCCCCCATAATGCTAATTGAGCGGCCAAGACCGGAATAAAGAAGCAACCAAACGGAGAGGTGGCAGAGTGGTCTATTGCGACGGTCTTGAAAACCGTAGGGGGTGCAAGCCCTCCGGGGGTTCGAATCCCTCCCTCTCCGCCA
>CAXTKN010000270.1:0-3067 GCA_964244805.1 uncultured Aestuariivirga sp. | reverse complement strand
GTTTCAGGTGTGGCTGCCTCGCCCTTTTCCAGCATGTTCTTGATCAGATAGATGCGGCCGCGCGGGCTGTCATTCTCATCGCCATTCAACACATATGTAGGGCAAGTGGCCGTGCAGAAACCGCAATGCACGCATTTGCGCAGGATGCCATTGGCATGATTGATATCCGGATCTTTGAGTTGGAAGTCTGAGAAATGGGTTTGCATTAGCGATCTTGAACCATGCGACCGGGGTTGAGGATGTTTTTGGGATCGAAAGAATTTTTGACGCGTTGTGAGAGTGCGGCCAATGCTGGTGCTTGTGGATTCAAAATATCTTGAGCTGCTTTGTTCGCGCTGCGGATCAATGTGGCGTGGCCTGATGGGATGGCGCTTCGGATTAATGTGCCATCGGTGCCCTGTGGCACTTCGAGCCAGATGAGGCCACCTGCCCAATCGAGGAAATACCGTTTTTCAATTTTCAGATTAGCGATGAATATCGGTGCTTCTGACGGAGCAATTGATATGCGCCATATGTCCTTGGCTTGACCCTCGGCGAACAGTGCAACATCGCGAATATCTTTCCAGACTTGGTTCGATTCTGATTTTAAAATTTCAATATTGCCATCAAGCAATTTCAAAAGTTTTTCGCGGCGATAATCGATGGAAGGCTGGATGCCTTCAAGCCGCAAATATGTGCCTTGATTTGGAATATGCGCGGCTGCTGAAACTTCGGCAGAAGATTGCATAGCTTTGCTCATGGCTTGAACGGCTTCCGCATCATTGAGGCCGCCAACCAGAAGCGTTTCTTCGGCCTCGGGTTTTGGCAGGGTTTTGATGATGACCGAGGTGAAGGCCGCAAGCGTTCCGTAAGAACCCGCCATCAATTTTGGCACATCATAACCAGTCACGTTTTTCACCACGCGCGCACCCGCTTTGAAAGTTTCGCCGCGCCCTGAAACAGCACTGAGTCCAAGGATATGATCGCGCATCGCCCCCGCTTTCAATCGGCGTGGTCCGGAGAGATTGCAAGCCACCATGCCGCCGATTGTGCCAGAATGTTTGCTGCCCAGCAGCTTTGAATAATCCGGTGGTTCGAAGGCCAGATATTGATTATTCTTGGTGAGGAGCTTTTCGATGTCAGTGAGCTTTGCACCAGCACCCACATCGAGGATAAGTTCTTCTGGTTCATAAGCAAGGATTTGGTTGAATGATGAGAGATCAAGAATTACTCCGTCTACGGAATATCCAATTGCACGTTTGGTGCCCGTGCCGATAATTTCGAAGGGCTTTGTCGCATCGCGGATGCATTCAGCCAGTTCGGTTTCGGATTGGGGCTTCACCTTCAAAACCGTGGCAAATCTGGGTGGGGCATCTTGCCACCAGTCACATGAACGCGGCCCATCTCGGCGCATCTGTGTAACTGCGGAAAGACTTTGCCGGGGTTCAGGAGGCCGTGATCATCAAAGGCGCATTTGAGGCGCAATTGCTGATCCAAATCAGTCTTAGAAAACATCTCTGGCATCAAATCACGCTTTTCAACACCTACGCCATGTTCGCCCGTCAACACGCCGCCGACTTTCACGCAGAGCCGCAAGATGTCTGCGCCAAATTGCTCGGCACGGTCGAGCTCGCCAGCTTTGTTTGCATCGAACAAAATCAGCGGATGCAAGTTGCCGTCGCCTGCGTGAAAAACATTGGCCACGGCGAGATCATATTTCTTGGAAAGCTTAGCCATGCCGCTTAAAACCTCGGGCAGTTTTTTGCGCGGGATAGTGCCATCCATGCACATGTAATCTGGCGAGATACGGCCTACAGCGGGAAACGCTGCTTTACGCCCAGCCCAGAATAATACGCGCTCTGCCTCGGAATTTGAAACACGCAAATTTATCGATTGATTTTTATGGGCAATTTCGGAAACGCGCTCAATCAAATGATCGACTTCAACTTGCGGGCCATCGAGTTCAACAATCAGCAGCGCCTCAACATCGAGGGGATAACCTGCATGCACAAATTCTTCGACCGCATGAATGGCAGGACGATCCATCATCTCCATACCGCCAGGAATTATGCCTGCTGAAATAATATCAGCCACGCATTGGCCCGCTGTTTCATTCGATGGAAAGCCCACCAACACCGCGCGCGCGGTTTCAGGCTTTTGCAAAATGCGAACCGTGACTTCACTGACGACACCGAGCAGACCTTCGGAGCCCGTCATCAGGCCCAGCAAATCGTAACCTTCGGAATCAAGATGCTTACCACCGAGGCGAACGATTTCGCCGGTGATTAAAACCATCTCGATGCCTAAAACATTATTCGCCGTAAGGCCATATTTCAAACAATGCACACCACCAGAATTCTCGGCCACATTACCGCCAATGGTACAGGCAATTTGCGACGAGGGATCGGGTGCGTAATAGAAACCCTTATGTTCGACAGCTTTGGTGATGCCTAGATTTGTGACGCCGGGCTGAACAACAGCGCAGCGATTTTCGTAATCGATTTCCACGATGCGATTAAACTTCGCCATGCCCAGCAAAATGCCATCTTCTAAAGGAAGTGCGCCGCCTGAAAGGGAAGTGCCAGCACCGCGCGGAACGACTTTGATGTTGGAGTCGTGAGCATAGCGCAACACAGCGGAAACCTGCGCCACTGTTTCCGGCAACACCACGACCATGGGCATTTGTTTATAAGCGGTGAGGCCGTCTGATTCATAAACGCTCATCTGACGTGCGGCATCAATCACGCCTTCGCCGGGCACGATTGATTTTAACGCCGCGACGATCTCGGCACGACGCGCGAGGATTGCTTCATCGGGCTTGGGCATCGTCAGCATGGGCTTCTATACTCCATGAACTTTCTCACCCGCAACATAAGTCGCTTGGACGGCGCGGTCATCACCTAGTATGGCGAGCGCGAACAGCACGTCTTCGATTGAATTTGAAAGCGGATGCCGCGCTGCCAAAACATCTGTGGCGTTTGGATCAAGCACCACAATATCAGCAAATTTTCCGATCGCCAAACTTCCCGTTTCATCGTCAATGCGGCGGCGTGTTGCGTTGCCCAGTGTTGCCATCTGGCACAGGTCC
>CAXTKN010000269.1:0-3073 GCA_964244805.1 uncultured Aestuariivirga sp. | reverse complement strand
CTCAAAGCCGACGACACGACGTTCGATTTCAATGTCACGCGTTGCAAATATGCTGAGACCTATAAAGATATGGGGTTGGGCAAGATTGGGCATCTCATGTCGTGCAACCGCGATGGCACGTTTTGTGAGGGGTATGATCCGAACATCAAGTTAGAGCGGGAGCAGACAATTATGGGTGGGGCCAGTTGTTGTACGTTTCGGTATCGGTATGAGGGGTAGTTAAGAAAGGCCCCCTCAGTTCTTCGGACAGCTCCCCCAGCAGAGCTGAGGGAGCGTAATACAATCACCCTCCGCCCAGCTTTGCTGGGGGAGGTGCCCGAAGGGCGGAGGGGGTGCTTGCCACACACACCCATCCCTCCAACCCTTGAACACCAGTTGCCAGCGCCCCATCTAATCGCTAAAGCAGCGCAAAATCAGTTTGGATATATGACACATGCAACAAGTTCTTTTAGCCGTTCACCTCGTCGTCGCCTTGGCCTTGATTGGCTTGGTGATGCTTCAGCGCTCTGAGGGCGGGGCTTTGGGGATTGGGGGCGGATCGGGGAATTTGTTTTCCTCGCGCGGTGTGGGCAATACTTTAACCCGCGCAACGGCCATTTTGGCCGCATGCTTCTTTGCCACTTCAGTGGCGCTGACCATGCTAGCCAATCATAAATCTGGCACGACGTCGATCATCGATACGGGTGCTCCCTCGCAAACGGCTCCTGCAGGCGGGACGGCTCCAGCGGCACCTTCGGGCGAGGGCTTGTTGCCGAAGCTTGATCCGAACAAGCCAGTGGTTCCGACCAACTAGTAATCCGCTGTGAAACAGTTAGATCAGCCTGACTTTTGACGAAATCGTCAAAAGTCAGTAAAGTTGATCGAAAACAATAGCTTATAGCGCTTTTGACTTTTCTATGAAAAGTCAAAACGCATATATGTTTCACAGCTATCCACAATTTTAAACGTAAGTTCAAACTTTGCTTCGAATCGGGGGCAAGGCGAGTTAGGGTGATTTCCCATGGCGCGATATATCTTCATAACAGGCGGCGTGGTTTCATCCCTCGGCAAAGGTCTAGCATCAGCAGCACTTGGCGCGCTGTTGCAAGCCCGTGGCTATAAGGTGCGGCTGCGGAAATTAGACCCCTATCTCAATGTCGATCCCGGCACGATGAGCCCTTATCAACATGGCGAAGTGTTTGTGACCGATGATGGCGCGGAAACCGATCTTGATCTTGGTCATTACGAACGCTTCACCGGCCGTCATGCCAATAAGCTCGACAACATTACCACTGGTAAAATTTATCAGGAAATCATAGCCAAAGAACGCCGTGGCGATTTCCTCGGTGGCACCGTGCAAGTGATCCCGCATGTGACGGATGCGATCAAAGACTTCGTGAAGGCTGATTCAGATGGCGCTGATTTCGTTTTGGTCGAGGTGGGGGGCACGGTGGGTGATATTGAAGGATTGCCATTCTTTGAAGCCATTCGGCAATTCGGCCAGGAACAACCGCGCGGGAACTGCATTTATATCCATCTCACCTTGATGCCTTACATTCCGACGGCAGGTGAGCTGAAAACCAAACCAACGCAGCACTCTGTGAAGGAGCTGCGCTCGATCGGCATTCAACCCGATATTCTCCTCTGCCGCGCTGACCGCGAAATTCCGGCAACTGAACGCAAGAAGATTGCTCTGTTCTGCAACGTCCGCCCCAGCGCCGTTATCCAAGCTTTGGACGTGGCCAATATTTATGACGTGCCGCGCGCTTATCATGCCGAAGGGCTTGATGATGAAGTGCTGGCAGCATTTGGCATTACCGATGCGAAACGCCCAAATCTCGAAGTGTGGGACGACATTCAAGACCGCATCGCCCATCCTGAAGGCGAAGTGACCATTGCTGTGGTCGGCAAATATACCGGGCTGCTTGACGCTTATAAATCCCTGAAAGAAGCCTTAGTGCATGGCGGCATTGCCAACCGGGTTAAGGTGAATGTTGAGTGGATCGAATCCGAAATCTTCGAAAAGGAAGATCCAGCACCATATCTCGAAGGCGTGCACGGCATTCTCGTTCCGGGTGGTTTCGGTGAGCGTGGCGCGGAAGGCAAGATCAAGGCTGCAACCTTCGCCCGCACCAAGGAAGTTCCCTATTTTGGAATATGTTTCGGCATGCAAATGGCCTGCATCGAAGCGGCACGCAATTTATGCCACATTGAGAATGCGTCTTCCACGGAGTTTGGCGAAACCAAAGAAGCCGTGGTTGGAACGATGACGGAATGGATGAAAGGCAATGAACTTGAAATCCGCAAACAAGGCGGCGATCTTGGTGGCACCATGCGTTTAGGTGCTTTCGATGCGACGCTCCAAAAAGGCAGCCATATCGCTGAAATTTATGGAGATACGCATATTTCAGAGCGTCATCGTCACCGATATGAGGTGAACACGGCTTACCGCGCAAGACTTGAACAAGCAGGCCTTAAGTTTGCAGGCATGTCGCCTGATGGCTTGCTGCCGGAAACTGTGGAATACCCTAACCATCCGTGGTTTATTGGTGTGCAATATCACCCCGAACTGAAGTCGAAACCCATGGAACCACATCCGCTGTTTTCATCGTTTATCAAGGCGGCCATTGTGCAAAGTCGTTTGGTTTAAAATGAAGATCGGCCCCATCATCAGGGCCTGGAGCATCGTGATTGCGATGCTGTTCCTTACAACGACTTCTCATGCTCTTGATGATGCGCTGCTTACCAGCGCTGAAACGGCATCTCAATCGGCACGTGCCGATCTTGAACGCGTCCAGAACGCCATATCGCAAACCGATGTTGCTGACGATCAATTAGCGACCCAGCGTAATATTATTGAAAAACTCCGTTTGGATTCGTTGGCGCAAGCCAACGCACTGAACGCACCGCTGAAAGACTTTACGCAACAATTAAATCAGCTTGGCCCCGCTCCGACAGAAGGCCACGGTGAAACCAGTGCCATCGCTGCCCAACGCCAGACGCTAAACAGCGCGGTTGCCAGGCTTTCAGCGGCTCAGAAACAATTTGAACTTCTCGGTATCGAAGCTGAACAAACTACAGGTAAAATTTCAGC
>CAXTKN010000268.1:0-3082 GCA_964244805.1 uncultured Aestuariivirga sp. | reverse complement strand
AGACCAATAGTTCTGCCGGCGGTTCTTTGGCACCGGTCATAAAGGCCACGGCATCTGACATTGAATATTCTTTCGGATTGATCACGCAGAGGCGCTTGCCCAAACGATGGATGTGGATGCGGTCGCACACTTCAAAAACGTGGGGCATATTATGTGAGATCAACACAATTGGCATGCCGCGCTTTTTCACATCGCGGATCAATTCAAGCACACGGCGCGATTCTTTCACACCTAAAGCTGCTGTTGGCTCATCCATAATCACCACCTTGGAGCCGAAAGCCGCAGCACGGGCCACAGCCACGCCCTGACGTTGGCCGCCCGAAAGTGTTTCAACGGGTTGGTTGATATTTTGAATGGTCATCAAACCAAGCTCGGATAATTTATCGCGCGCAAATTTCTGCATGGCGGCGCGGTCTGACATACGGAAAAATTTACCGAGCCAGCCAGACTTCTTGATTTCACGACCAAGGAACATGTTATCGGCAATCGAAAGAGCCGGAGAGAGAGCAAGGTTTTGATAAACTGCTTCAATGCCCGCCGCACTTGCTTCTTGTGGGCCTTTGAAGTGAATGACCTTGCCTTCAAGTTTTATTTCGCCATGATCAGGTGTGACGGCGCCCGTGATGGCTTTTATCAAGCTAGATTTGCCCGCGCCGTTATCACCGATCACTCCCAGAATTTCGTTTGGGTAAAGATCAAAGTCTGCACCATTCAAAGCCACCACTGTGCCGTAGCGTTTAAACAGGCCGCGCGCCGTGAGGATGGGTGTGCCTTTTTCAATATCAGGATTGATCGGAGCTTTGCTTACAGCCTCATAATGTTGAACAGACTTGGCATTTGCGGGAGCTTTTGCAACCACCTTCGAGTTCTGCTTTTTCGCCACAGCTTTCTTTGCTGGTTTTTTTGCAATCACTTTCTTAGCGCTCATTTCGAAGCCCTCCTCAACCATTGGTCAATTGCAACGGCGATAATCGTCAAACAGCCCGAGGCAAAGAGTTGCCAGTAGCTGTCAACGCCTGCCAACGAGAGGCCCGTATTAAATACACCCACGATAATGGCACCGAGAACTGAGCCAGCAATGGAAGCGCGACCACCAAACAAAGATGTGCCACCGATCACCACAGCGGTGATTGAATCGAGGTTTACAGTTTCAAAAGCGATTGGCGAGATAGATTGAACCCGACCGATCGCGATCCATGCACCAAAGCCGCAGATCAAGCCTGCAAGTGCATAAACTGAGATCAAGGTTTTATCGATTTGAATACCTGAGAGCATCGCTGCATCCGGATCATCACCAACCGCATGCACATGTCTGCCCCAAGCCGTACGGTTCAACATATACCAAGCAATTGCTGCCATGACGAGCATCGCAAACGTGCCGTATATAATTGATGAGCTACCAAGATTGAGTGGTGTACCAAACCAGAGAAGGCCTGGCGCTTTTTCAACAAGGTCGGCGTTGCGGACAGATTCCGAACCCGTGTACCAAAGCTTCAATGAGTTAAAGATGTAGAGCGTACCTAAGGTTACGATGAAGGGGGGGATTCGTGCTTTGGTCACAAGCAGGCCGTTGAATGTGCCCATCAAGGTACCAATTGCGACGCCTACAGGAATGGCAACAAATTCAGGTAATCCGTAAAGGGTGGCCAATCGTCCCATCACCATAGCCGAAATAACCAGAATGGCCCCAACTGAAAGATCTATACCCGCAGTCAGAATAATAATCGTTTGTGCAATGGCTACAATGCCCGTTACGGTGACTTGCTTGAGGATAGTTGAAAGCGTGCTCGCCGACATGAAGTTATGCGCTATTGCGCCGAAAGCGAGAACACTCACGATCAGGATAATTGCAGGAATGGCCGTGGGGTTAGCACCCAGATAGGCGCGGATACGCGCTATTGGTGAGTTATCATCCGTTTCAAAGCTGGCAACGTTTTTGTCGGCCTCGTTCAACTTGGCTTCAAAATCAGAAATTGTCTTGGTCGGCGCTGTATTGTCGCTCATTGCCCCATTAACTCCCCAAAAAATTCAAACCGCCTCTTGTCGGGCTTTGATATACGAAGGGCGACAATATCGTCGCCCTTCGCTTCGTCAAGTCTATTTTAGAGAGCTATTAGCCCCAGCACTTTGCAGTGCCTTCCTTGGAGTCAATCGACTTCACGCCAGCAGCTGGCTTGTCGGTTACCAAGTTAACACCTGTGTTGAAGAATGACAGACCGTCAGTTGCCTTCGGCTTTGTGCCATCAGCAGCGAATGCCTTAATCGCTTCAATGCCCTTTGCAGCCATCAACAATGGATATTGTTGTGAAGTCGCACCGATAACACCGCCTGCAACTGACTTAATGCCAGGGCAGCCGCCGTCAACTGAAACGATGATGGCTTGCTTTTCTTTGCCGGCAGCTTTGAGTGCAGCATATGCGCCTTCAGCAGCTGGTTCGTTGATGGTATAAACAACGTTGATGTCAGGGTTCTTGGCGAGCAATGTTTCCATTGATTTTTGGCCGCCTTCTGGGTTTGCACCTGAAGATTCGTGACCAACAACGCGTGGATCCTTTTCTGAACCCATCACTTTAAGATCTGGAACATCAATGCCGAAGCCCTTGAGGAAGCCAGTGTCGCGGGCAACGTCAACCGAGATGTTATCTTTGTTGATGTCGAGCATAGCGATCTTGGCATCTTTTGCCTTGTCGCCCATGGTGGCCAAGGCCCAAGCACCGATCAATGTTCCGGCTTCAAAGTTGTCGGTTGCAAAGGTCATGTCTTGTGCAGAAGCATCAGCCAATGGTGTATCGAGAGCGATAACCAAAGCACCAGCAGCTTTTGCCGCCTTGAGAGCTGGAACAACTGATTCATTTGAAGCAGTGATCAGAATGCCCTTGGCACCTGCAGCAACGCAGTTTTCAATTGCAGTGATTTGTGGAGCAGCATCGCCGTCCTTTTCGCCAGCATAAGCTTGGAAATCCAAGCCAGCATCCTTAGCGGCAGCGGCAGCGCCTTCCTTCATTTTTACGAAGAAAGGGTTCGAGTTGTTCTTGGTGATCAAGCAAGCCAATGTGCCAGCTGATGCAACTGAAGCAAAGCT
>CAXTKN010000267.1:0-3107 GCA_964244805.1 uncultured Aestuariivirga sp. | reverse complement strand
TGAAGAATTGGCGCTGCTCGAACCATTGAAAGACAAGTTGCCGCCGGAAGTTTTTACGGCTGAATATGTAAACCCGGTCAATGCCGATGCAACAGCACGGCGCAAAAATTTGCGCGAAGCTTCAAAGTTGTTAGCTGAGGCCGGATGGAATGCCGTGCAAACAGACGGCAAAAATGTTTTAAAGAATGCTACAGGCGAAACGCTTTCAATTGAATTCCTGCTCTATTCACCGTTGTTTGAGCGGGTTGCATTGCCTTTTAAAGAGCAGCTTGAACTTGTTGGTTTTGCGGTTACGATCAGAACCATTGACACAGCCCAATATCAAAAACGTGTTCAGACATTCGACTATGAAGCCATCGTTAGCAGCTTCCCACAAAGTCTATCGCCCGGCAATGAGCAACGTTCGTTCTTTGGAACAGATGAAGCTGACAAGAATGGCTCATCAAACTATGTGGGCATTAAGAATCCGGCTGTCGATGCGCTGATCGATAAAATTATTTTTGCGAAAGATCGCGCCGCATTGGTCATAGCTTGTCGCGCACTTGACCGGGCTTTGATCTGGAATCACTATGTCTCGCCGCATTGGTTTATCCCTTACGAACGCATCGCTTATTGGAACCGTTTCGGGCGACCCGAAAAAACGCCCGATTATAGTTTGGGCTTTCCGACCACATGGTGGTGGGATGATGAAAAAGCCAAGAAGACGGCGGCGGGATGATTTTTAAATAATGGGAGCCTATATCCTCAAACGATTGCTGTTGATGATCCCCACTCTGCTTGGGGTCATGCTGCTTACTTTTGCTGTCACGCAATTTGTGCCGGGCGGCCCGATCGAGCGGATCATTGCGCAGATGGAAGGCAATGGTTCTGATGATCGCTTGAGTGGCGGTGGCACCGAAAATTTAGGCGACAAACAAAATAATAGCTCATACCGGGGTGCGCGCGGGCTTGATCCCGAAATTATCAAGAAGCTGGAAAAAGACTTTGGGTTTGACAAGCCGCCAGTTGAGCGCTTTTTGTTGATGATCAAGAAATATGCGATGTTTGATTTTGGACAGAGCTATTTCCGTTCTAAATCAGTTTTGTCTTTGATTGCTGAAAAGCTGCCCGTCTCAATTTCACTGGGGCTGTGGCTGTTGATCATTTCATATCTGGTTTCGATCCCACTTGGCATTCGCAAAGCGGTGAAAGATGGTACGCCGTTTGATGTGTGGTCGTCGGCGATTGTGAGCATTGGCTATGCCATACCATCATTCGTGCTTTCGATTTTTTTGATCATCGTGTTTGCGGGCGGCAGCTACTATAATTGGTTTCCCTTAAGGCTTCTCACTTCTGATAACTTTTCTGATCTCAGTTGGTGGGGCAAGATTAAGGATTATGCTTGGCATCTGGTCTTGCCGCTGATTGCCATGGGTGTTGGCAGTTTTGCCACGATGACCTTGCTCACCAAAAATTCCTTCCTTGATGAAATCAAAAAACAATATGTGACCACAGCGCGCGCCAAAGGCCTCACTGAATCTCGTGTGCTGTATGGTCATGTGTTTCGCAATGCCATGCTGCTGGTAATCTCTGGTTTCCCGGGCGCATTTCTCCACGCTTTTTTCACAGGCTCACTTTTAATTGAGCAGGTATTCTCTCTCGATGGCTTAGGTTTCCTCACTTACAAATCGGTGCTCGACCGTGATTATGCCGTGGTATTTGCCAATCTTTATATATTCACATTAATTGGCCTCGTCGTGGCGTTGATCAGTGATCTTCTCTACACGTGGATTGATCCGCGCATTGATTTTGAAGCACGGGAGGTTTGACCCGCGTGTTCAAATTCAATCCGCTCAATCAAAGGCGCTGGGCCTTGTTTAAAGCCAACAGACGCGGCTTCTGGTCGTTCTGGATATTTGTCTTGCTGTTTTTCGTTTCAATCTTTGCGCCGATGATCGCCAACGACAAACCGATCATCGCGTCTTACAAGGGCGAATTGCTTTATCCAATTTTGGTTGATTATCCAGAAGCAAAGTTCGGTGGGTTTTTGGCCAAGACCAACTATCATGATCCCGCAAATATTGACGAGATCAATGCCAATGGTTGGATGGTTTGGCCGCCTATTCGTTATTCCTACAATACGGTCAACGCCGAGATCCCGCAGTCTGCGCCATCGTCACCTGCAGGCATGTTGACGCGCGAAGTTGCCTGTTCAAAATATCCGCTCAAAGACAAAGACCCGCAATGCATCGCTGGCAACATGAATTGGCTGGGCACAGATGATGGTGGGCGCGATGTGATTGCGCGGCTCATATATGGGTACCGCATTTCTGTGGCCTTTGGTTTGATCCTCACTTTCTTCTCCTCAATCATCGGCATTGTGCTGGGAGCTATTCAAGGATTTTTTGGAGGCTGGACGGATTTGCTGCTGCAACGCTTCATAGAAATCTGGGCCTCTATGCCAACGCTTTATTTGCTGATTATTTTATCGGCTTTCTTGGCTCCGAACTTCTGGCTTCTTCTTTTCATCTTGATGATGTTTTCGTGGACGGGTTTGGTGCATTTGATCCGCGCTGAGTTTTTGCGGGCACGGAATTTTGAATATGTAAGAGCTGCAAAAGCCTTGGGCCTTTCCAACGTAAAGATCATGTTCAAGCATCTGCTGCCCAATGCCATGGTATCGGCCGTCACCTTTATGCCGTTTATTATTGCGGGTTCCGTCACCACACTTTCATCGCTGGATTATTTGGGTTTTGGCCTTCCCCCGGGTTCGCCTTCTCTGGGTGAGATGGTGAAACAGGGCAAAGATAATCTGCAAGCGCCGTGGCTCGGTTTTACAATATTTTTTATGATGTCGACCATGCTCACGCTGCTGGTGTTTATGGGCGAAGCGGTGCGAGATGCACTTGACCCACGGAAGACATTTTCATGAGTGAAATGCTTCTTGAGGTGAAAGACTTATCAGTTGCGTTTAAGCAGTCGGGCAAAGAATTTCTGGCCGTCGATCACGTTTCATTTCATGTGAATAAAGGTGAGACACTGGCGCTGGTGGGCGAGTCTGGTTCTGGAAAATCCGTCAGTGCACTGAGCATTCTCAAGCTCCTGCAATACCCGGCTGCGTCGCATCC
>CAXTKN010000266.1:0-3120 GCA_964244805.1 uncultured Aestuariivirga sp. | reverse complement strand
ATTGACGATCGAACGCCGCAATTTTCCGCAGTTCTTTATCACTGCGCCAACCCCCTGCCCGTACTTGCCCGGCAAGTTTGAGCGCAAGGTGTTTACTCATTTGGTTGGCGCTGATTCACGCGGCCTTAACACTATGCTTTCGCAGGGTGGGTTCAGGCGAAGTCAAAACATTGCTTACCGTCCTGCCTGTGATCATTGTCAGGCCTGCACATCGGTGCGCGTTCCGGTTCAAGATTTTGTGCTTTCGAAAAATTTTAGGCGCGTGTTGCGGAAGAATGCTGATTTGATTTCTGAGGTCGTCAAGGCCCGCGCGACAAGCGAACACTATTCGTTGTTTCGCGGTTACATTGATACCAGGCATTCCGAAGGCGGCATGGCGGATATGTCGGTTCTCGATTTTGCGGCGATGGTTGATGACACGGTGGCAGATAGCCGGATCGTTGAATATCGTTTTGACGAAAGTTGCTCGAACTCTGGCGAAATGGCTTGTGCAGTTTTGATGGACGTGTTGGGTGACGGCATTTCCATGATCTATAGTTTTTATGAACCAAGCTACGAAGCGCGAAGCCTTGGGACGTTGATGGTGCTGGATGCCATTGCACGTGCCCAGAGAATGGGGTTGCCTTACGTTTATCTCGGCTACTTTGTGCAAGGTTCCCGTAAAATGGAATATAAGTCTCGGTTTAAGCCACAACAAAGACTGACGCCGGATGGTTGGCAGCTTGTTGAGTAAATTTTCGGCACACCATTCTCGGTTGTGTTGCACCCATTAATACTCGTCTACAATTTTGAGGGTTAATTGTTGACAGAGCGATGATTGGCTCGCACAGATTGGAACTGGGTTTGGGGCGTTCATGGGTAAATTAGGCATTAAAAATCCGCTGGGGATCACAAATCTCGTTACCGATTTGATCGCGGAATTGCGTAAAAATGGCTACACCGTTTCAGTCAGCAGTGACATGGGCAAACTGGACCAGACCAAGCTGGCTGTCCGCGGATACCGTGTTGGGCCAATGCATGATGCGCAAGTTTGCAATTTTGACGGCGAACGTGCATTTTGGATGCAGCTCGAAGACAGCGACGGAACGGCAGTGGGCTTGCAAGCCTTTCGGTTTGATCGCATCGATACGAATTTGGCCGATTGGCTGCCCAATTATATGATCGGCGTCTATATGCGCAGGCAAGAGCTGATGGTGCCCAGCCATTCCAATGCGCCGATGGGCAGCGTTGCCGAGAGCTTGAGTGGCAACCTCGTCTATCACGGTGAATTATGGCTGGCGAAACATGTTAAGGCGCGCAATGTTTTCGACAGTTTTACGCGACTTGGTTTGTTTCTCTCAGTGATCAAGTGGAACCCGGACGCCATATGGGCGCTGACAAGCGAGCAGATGGCGCGGCATGGGCATTTAGGCCGTATTGGTTACACGACAATCGAGCGCGGCATTTTGCGCTGGCAATGGGCCTCTCGCGATGTTGATAGTGTGGAGTATTTGGCTTTGGTCGATCAAAAAGCGTTGGAAAATATAGTCGACGAAATGTTATCTAGAACACCGGAATATCTACTGGCGCTAGGGCACAATTGACAGTTACTTGATTTGACCTTGTGAACTTGTTTTGGCGCGGGAATATGACGCGCTGATAGCTTATCCAATGCACATTGCCATTTGGCTTTACCATCGACGCCAAGACTTGATCATAGATCGGGCGATTTTCCGCCAGTGCGCGGTGATAGGCCTTTGAAACGATTTTATCGTAACTATGCCCGGTTTGGCACGGATATGACATGCGGGCCTCGCCCCAAATGCCGGCAAGAACAGATTCCTTCCCGATGTGCTGAACCTCTACTGTTCCGCGATCGGAATTCACCTCGCAAATTACGGCTTTATCTTCGTCTGGGTGGCCCTGTTTTAAAAGTTCAACGAGTTCCAATGCAACAGGTGAAGTCGAACCCAGAAAATCACGGGTGAAAACGCGGGAAGAAAGCCGCACGTCACTCTTTGCGATGAGCTGCTCAATGCGTTGACCAGCCTTTTTGGCGGATGCATAGCTCTCTTCAAACCACCCGGCGTTGAAAAAAATCAGTTTGAACGGGCCTTCAAAATTACTGATCCAATTGCTGACAAAAAACAAAGACGCCCAATTGGCCGATGACATGTACCATTGGATCGTGATTGTAGATTGGTCGGCTTCGATTTTTACGTGATTCTGTTGTTGCAGCAAACTGCGGTCGGAGCAAATCATGCCGTGCTCGTCAGATGGTCGAGGAACCATGCGGCCCTCGCACACCCAAAACTCTTGTCGTACCATTCTTTTTTACGCCCCGTACCGCCCAAATATTGAGCGATAAGGAAATGGTATAAGCCCTAGTTACGAATAAGTGGTAAATCTTCAGCTGGGTTTAATTTCACCCTTGGGTTGCTAGATCAACTTTATGTCGACCTTACTCAATTCCGAGATCACCAGAACTGATGGCTTTTGGCTCTTGGCGATCTTTGGAAGTACTAGACGGTGATAAGGAACCCAAAACAGAACATTGTCGGGCATGCGCATGGCCGCCAGCACATGATCATAGCGTGGCTTACCCGTGTCAGATACCTCTTGATATGCTTTGCTTACAACCCGACCATATTGGCTTGTGGGCAAGCACGGGAAAGACGACGGGAACGGCCCCCAAACCTGATTTATCACCGATTTTGGGCCAATTTTTTGGACTGCAAACTGTTCTGTGCTTTCTTCATAGGCACACTCAACAGCGTAGTCCAAGGCAGAGCTTGGCCTATTCAAACACTCCGTTATCAAGGCGGGCAGTGGCTTTTCATCAAGTTCAAACTGTTGCACAAGTGTGCGGGTTGTAAAATGGCGATCGCCGCGCGCGACAATGTCTTCAAGCCGACGCATGACTTCGCCATAGGTTTTATGAAATTCTTCAAACCAGCCAGACACATAAAAACGCAACACAAACGGAGTTTTAGCGGTAGCGAGCCACTCTATCGCTGCATAAAGCGAGGCATGACAGGGCGATTGCACATGCCATTTGATCTCTGTGCCGAGATCACCTGTTGTCAAGCGAACTTGACCTAAGTCAAATCTCTTGCGTTCTTCGATTAGAGAATAAGTTGC
>CAXTKN010000265.1:0-3168 GCA_964244805.1 uncultured Aestuariivirga sp. | reverse complement strand
AGGGTGGGCCAATCGGCTTTTATTGACGCATGCACATAGGAAAATGCGGTTGGGAGTCCTTGACCTGTGCGCATCGCCCGCTTTGCCAAATAGAGTAGATTTTGCGCACGAGCACGAGGCAAAGCGGGTGTGATGATATTTGGATAAATGGATTGAACAGTCATCACCATTTCATCCCAACCCTTGCGCATGGCTTCAACATCCGATGAGAGGCCAGCATTGTTTGTGCGATAGTCCAATAAGATTTTATCGTGGCCCTCAATAACTTCACCGTTCAAATGCATCTGCAGCAGCCAAAGTTGATCTTCCGCGTGATTAAGGCCTTTCTTAAATCCGCCAGACTTCAGAAATGCATCGCGGCGCACAACGAGATTGGAGCAAGTTGTAGTTGGGTTGCCTGATAGGAAATCAGCAGTTGAAAGGTTCTTCAGTTTGGACCGACTGACTGCCCCAGTGGGCGTTCCTTCGAGAGTCACAAATCTTGCACGTGCAAAGCCTACCGCGCGTTCTAGCTTTGCCTGCATGAAAGCAAACATTTCTTTCAAAAAGTCCGGATGCCAGACATCATCGGCATCAAGGAAGGCAACAATATCAGCCTTTGCCAGTTCTGCGCCCCGGTTGCGGCTAAAAGAGACACCAAAGTTGGTTTGCCAACTTACACTTATTCTTTTATCCGCTTGAGAAAGCCCCCAAGCAATATCAGATGAATTATCTGTTGAACCGTCGTCAATAACAATGGCTTCCCAATCCGTAAAGCTTTGCGCCCGAAGAGCGGCGAGTGTAGCACTCAAGAATTTCTTTGCGTTGTAACAAGGGATCACAACGGAGATTGCTGGTTTATGCATCTAATTTTTCCTTTGATAAATGTTGAAGTGTGATGGATGTGAAGAGTGGGCAAAAAATGAGATTGATGACGAGTTGTCCGCAAGCAATTACCAACAATCCAAAATGTGCGGTGACACAGAGACTGCCGAGGCTGACAATGGTGAGTGCGAAAGTGAATCGAAACTCGAAAGTTGGTTTACCTACAGCCCGCAACAGCATTGATGTGGCCCGCCAAAGAACGAAGGGTATTCCGCTCGCGCATAAAACCATCATTAGCGGAATGGCACTGGCCCATTTTTGACCAAAGACGATTGGCACATACCAAGGGGCAAGACCAATTTGCAGGGCAAAGATTGGGAGAAGTAAAATATAGAGCAAGCCAGTTGCTTTGATAAATTGTGTTCTGACTGCTGTGCCGCTCGTCAGGTTTGTGAAATATGGCAATAGCGCGGCGCTGCAAGCCGTAATGAGCGCCGACGTAATGCCGAGGCCTGCATTGAATGCAAAATAGTATGTGCCAAGCAGTGATAGGCCGATGAGTTGGCCGAGTATTAATTTGTCGCCTTGCAGGCGCAGGGCTGAAACCAATTCGGTGAACAACACGGTGCGACCGAATTTCCAAGTGTCTCGTATCGTAGCAATATCTGGCTTAAAAGTTGGACGCCAAGTGTCGAGTTTGCGATATGCAATAGCCCAGATCAGCGCCACGCCAATTTTGGGAATAACAATTGACCACAATCCAAACCCTGCAAATGCGAACAAGGCTGCCAACAGATTATCGCCGGAAATCAGGATTATGGACATCAGCGCGGTCGCAGACATGCGGAGCTGTCTTTGGACACGGTAGACTTGAACCGAGGCTGCCGGAAATAGCGCATAGGGCAGGGCGAGTGCCGCGATAAGAGCTGCAATCGACCTGTCGCCATAGGCAATTGCAATCGGCCAAGCCAGCATCAGTTGTGCCACCAAAATAGCGCCATACAGCATGTAGTTTAGTCGGTGGGCCGCATGGCAGATTCTATCGAGATCTACTGGCGACGCCGAAATAATACGAGCACCAATGCCAGTTTGAGTAAAAATGCGGATGAATTCTGAACTCGTCAAAACAATGGCGGCAACACCAAATTCACGCGGCCCCAACATTCTTGACAGTGCGACCGCCGTCAAAATACGCGTAACGCGGTTCACCATTTCGGCACCGCCAAGCGTACCAAGCGCGCGAAACAGCCGCATCGTTGGTGAGTGAGGAGCGTTGAGAACAGCGAGAGTCATGGTCGCACTCATGCTGACGCAAGGGCAAGGCCCCGCTTAAAGCTTTCGCGGACATGGACTGCATAGGGTTCAGCGTCAAATACGGCCTGAGCACTCGCTTCAATGTCTTCAATCAGTTTGGTGTCAACGGTACTACCAAGCGATGTGCCCGCCAGACCTAACCTTTGGCAAAGATCACTTCCCTTGTTTGAATAATGCAAAACATAGCATTTGCGACCCGCGATCAGCCGCAGAATGGCGGCATGGTAGCGAACAGCGACAACGATGTGGGCGATGGCAAACATCGCAGTTAGCAGTGCCCAAGGCTCGAGCGGTGGCGCCGCAAGAAATGGATCGAGGATAACAGTTTGCGGGCAAGCCTTTTGTATCCGCGTCGCCAACACGCGGTCAGTATCTGCCATATCGCCGTCTGCCTGAATGACTAAAGCAATCTGATGGCCACGCGCGCTAAGACAATTGCAAATCTCAACAAGTTGTTTCTCGCTACCGGTTTTGCCATACATTGAACTTTCATTTCGGAGTGAAATGACTGCGGTCTTCGACGGCTCTAAGCCGAAACTTGAGTAAAGTGATATGGCTTCGGCGATTGCCGTTTGGCTCGGCTTTAAAATAAAGGCCGTATCGTATGAAAGTTCAATCGGCACATTGGCGTCTCTGAGGCGCTTGTGGCTTTCTTCATCTCTGACAACTGCTGCTGCTATGTTTTTGATGCTGCTGGCCAAAAGCGCAAAAGATATGCCTTTGCACGATCGTGGAATGGATTGGCCAAATAACATCGTGCGCCGGCGCTGATTATTTAAAGCCCGAACATTTGACAAAAATCGCTTTGTGATAAGACGAGGTCTGGCGTTGTTAAAAATATCTCCACCGACACTCACAAAGCTTGAACAGTCATCGAGATCAGGTTTTGCAGAAAACCCACTGATCAATGTGGGGCTTGTCTCATTTAAAACACCAGCCACCCTTCCGTGCGGACTCATGTGAGCCAAGGCAGCATAGATTGCGGCATCGCCGAGATTGCGTGTGGAATAAAGATTGATAAGTCCGAGTGTCATTGCGCGGCCTGCTTCT
>CAXTKN010000264.1:0-3168 GCA_964244805.1 uncultured Aestuariivirga sp. | reverse complement strand
ATGCCCGCGCAATCGCCACCAATGATTTTTCAGTACGGCTTAAATCTTGAATGCGACGTGAAGGATCAAAATCGCAGCCCACCAGTTTCAAGCATTCAGCAGCGCGGGCTTCCGTTGCTCGCCAATTTATAAATTTGCCGCTCATCGAAAAGCCTTGGGCCAACCCAACATTCTCGCCAACGCTCATCCACTCTACCAAGCCTAAATCCTGATGAATGAAGGCTACGGATTGTTTTTGATTGGGCTGTGGTGGCCTGTGTGCATAAGGCCGCCCCTTGAATAGAATGCGGCCTTCATCTGGCTTGTGAATACCTGCGAGCGATTTTATGAGTGTCGATTTGCCAGCACCATTTTCGCCAAGCAGTGCTAAGATTTCACCAGCGGCCAGATGCAACGAAACATCGCTTAGCGCGGTCGTACCACCAAAACGCTTGGTCACACCTTCAAATGCAACAAGCACTTGGCTCACAAATAAACGCTCCCATTAGACGGCTGCGGCGTTCCACAGCTCAAAGATTTAGAATGAATGTATTGCACACAAGATTTTATGCAAGACTTTAAATTTTGTCTCGGGACAATAGCCAAGCTTTCGCCTTTTCGGCCAACACAGTGACTGGCTCTGCAATATCCAGCTTCAAGGCCAACTCATCTGCCGCAGGCTCTTGCAAGGTTTGCAACTGACTGTTCAAAAGGGAAGGCGGCATAAAGTGGCCTTGCCGCGCGTTAATCCGTTCTTGTAGCAATTCACGCGACCCGCTCAAATAAATAAAATAAACCTTGCGCTGCGCCGCCTTGGCAATGGCCTCGCGGTAAACCCGCTTTAATGCTGAACATGAACCAACCGCCCCTTCGCGCCCCGCAAGTGAAGCGCCTATAGCCGCTAGCCATGGCCAGCGATCCTCATCCGTCAACGGATTGCCAGCTGACATCTTGGCAACATTCTTGGCCGGATGTAACCGATCCCCCTCCACAAAATGTGCTGATAATTTCTCGGCCAGCAGTTCGCCAACAGAAGTCTTTCCGCAAGAGGCAACCCCCATGACAACGCAAGCGCCTTTAAAGAACCGAAGTGATTCCGCCATCGACATAGAGAATGTGTCCATTGATAAATGATGATGCATCGGACGCTAAAAAAATCGCCGCACCGGAAAGCTCATCCGGGTTTCCCCACCGGCCAGCAGGTGTCCGCTTTTCCAGCCAGTTTGAAAATTCAGGATTGTCAACCAATGCTTGGTTCAGCGGCGTTTTGAAATAGCCTGGCCCAATCGCATTTACTTGAATGCCGTGCTTGGCCCAATCCGCACACATGCCCTTCGTGAGCATTTTAACTGCACCTTTCGTGGCTGTGTATGGCGCAATCGAAGGTCGCCCCAGCTCGCTCTGAACCGAACAGATATTGATGATCTTTCCACGTCCGCGCTTGATCATGTGGCGGGCTACGACTTGCCCAACCAAAAACACGCTTTCAACATTCACACGAAACAGTTCTTGAAATTTCTCAAGCGGATAATCTTCCAGCGCCGTTCGAAACTGCATGCCCGCATTATTGAACAAGATATCAATCGGCCCTTCAGCCTCAATCTTCGCAATCGCCTCTGTCACAGAAGCTTGAGACGTCACATCAAACGCCGCCTCTTGAACCTTATGCCCAGCATTGCGCAACTCTGCAGCCGCCACCGCAAGCTTGCCCGCATCTCGCCCATTCAAAATCACTTGGGCCCCAGCCTCGGCCAAACCTTGCGCAATGCCGTAACCAATGCCTTGGCTGGAACCTGTGATCAAAGCACGTTTGCCACTGAGGCTAAATAATTTGTGAGACATATATTCCACTCAAAAGCTTGACCAATCATCGGCCACATGGTGAGTATTGAGAAGCACAAAAACAATTGCAAGAGCATAAGATGGAAAAACCCACCCTGTTGATGATCGGTCCCTATCCTGAATGGGAATTGCCGTTACTCGAAGCGCAGTACACTGTGCTGAAGCTCTGGGAACAGACCGATAAACCAGCTTTCATCGCCAAACACGCCAATGAAATTCGGGCCATAGCGACAAGAGGCGATTTGGGCGCAGCAAATGATTTGATCAATGCGCTTCCCAAACTCGAAATCATCAGCTTCTTTGGCGTGGGCCTCGACGCCATTGATCTAAACCATGCCAAGTCCAAAAATATCCGCGTCACCATAACGCCTGATGTGTTGACGTCTGACGTTGCTGATATCGCCTTGGGCCTTTGCCTCTCTGTCGCCCGCAACATTCCACAAGGTGATACGCATGTGCGAACAGCCGCGTGGGGCTCGGCCATGTTGCCCTTGGCCACGCGGATGACCGGCAAACGCATGGGCATCATCGGCCTCGGCAATATCGGCATGGCCATAGCCAAACGCGCCGCCGCATTCGATATGCCGATCTCCTATCATAACCGCAAGAAACGTGATGACGTGTCTTATTCCTTCTGCGAAACTATTGAAGCGCTGGCGGCTCAATCTGACTTCCTCGTCGCGGTCATCCCCGGCGGGCCTGCAACGCAAGCCACGATCAGCTCTGCGGCGTTCATCGCATTGGGCAAAGATGGCTATTTCATCAACGTCGCGCGCGGTTCAGTCGTCGATGAAGAAGCCCTGCTCTATGCCCTCGAAAACGGAGTGATCAAAGGCGCAGGGCTTGATGTCTACTTAAACGAGCCAAAGCCCGACCCACGCTTTACCAAACTGAGCAACGTCGTGCTCCAACCCCATGTCGGAAGCGCCACGTTTGAAACCCGTCGCGGCATGGGGCAATTGGTGCGCGATAATCTGGCGGCACATTTTGCGGGCCAGCCTCTGCTCTCGGCGGTGGTGTAAATGAAAGCCGTCGTCATCCACCAAGCCATGGATCTGCGCGTTGAAGACCGCGAAATGCAAACACTAGGGCAGGGCCAAATTGAAGTCGCCATCAAGCGTGGCGGCATTTGCGGATCGGATTTGCATTACTATAAACACGGCGGCTTCGGCACCATTCGCTTGAAAGAGCCCATGGTGCTTGGCCATGAAGTGGCGGGCGAAGTTACAGCACTCGGCGCAGGCGTCACCAATGTTAAAATCGGAGACATCGTCGCGTTAAGTCCCTCGCGACCCTGCGGCCAATGCATCTACTGCCAAAAGGGTCAACAAAACCATTGTCTCGACA
>CAXTKN010000263.1:0-3183 GCA_964244805.1 uncultured Aestuariivirga sp. | reverse complement strand
CATTCATTTGCATCGCACCTCTTGGGCAATGGCGCAGACCTGCGAGTCATTCAAGATTTGCTTGGACATGCCAGTCTATCAAGCACGCAGATTTACACTGAAGTGAATAAAACGCATTTGCTCGAACAATATCGCAAGGCCTTTGCGCGCAGTTGAAGTTTGATATAATCCTGCGTCATGCCCAACATTGAACACGTTACCCCAAACCAAACTCTCCCGACGCGCGCCGATGCTGTTGTCATTGGTGCTGGTATCATCGGTATTTGCACAGCTCTCGAACTTGCTGAACGCGGGCTTTCAGTGGTCGTCGTTGAAAAAGGCGAAGTGGCCGCAGAGCAATCTTCTCGTAATTGGGGCTGGTGCAGGCAGATGGGGCGCGATGCACGCGAGATTCCGCTGGTGCTGGAATCATTGAAAATCTGGCACGGCATGAATGTTCGTGTGAATGCAGAAACAGGTTTCAGACAATGTGGCATTGCTTATCTTTCCGAGACTGATGCGCAGATGGCTGCGAAAGAAAAATGGTGGCGCGAAGATGCCGTGCCGCATGGTTTAAAAACACGGATGATTACGGCAGCTGAAGTGGCAGATTTGATTCCTGGTTCGACACGGCCATGGAAGGGGGCCATGTATACGCCAGATGATTGTCGGGCTGAGCCATTTATTGCAGTGCCCGCCATGGCACGCGCACTGCAGGCAAAAGGCGGACAGGTCTTCACCAATTGCGCGGCGCGGGGCATTGAAACTGCGGCTGGCAAAGTGAGCGCTGTCGTGACGGAACGCGGTATGATTAAAACTGATGCGGTGGTGTTGGCTGGTGGCTATTGGTCGCGCAGGTTTCTGCACAATATCGGCATTTCATTTCCGCAATTGGGCGTGGTGAATTCAGTGATGCGTACGGCACCACTTGATGTGGGGATCGCTACTACTTTTTCAGGCAATAAATTCGCGGTGCGCAAAAGACTGGATGGGGGATATTCCATTGCCCACAATCACTATTCAGTTGCCGATATTGTGCCCGATAGTTTCAGATTGTTGCGCGAGTTCTTGCCTATTTTCAAATTGGATTGGCGCGGTATAAAATTGAGGCTTGGTGAGCGCTTCATGCAAGAAGTTCAATTGAAGAGACGTTGGGCGCTTGATGAGGTTACACCTTTTGAGCGGTTACGGATACTTGATCCAAAACCCGTGCAATGGATTTTGGATGATGTGGCGCAAGCCTTGCGAAAAGATTTTCCGGCCTTTCAAAATATGCAAATTGCTGAAAGCTGGGGCGGGGTAATTGATGCAACGCCTGATGCTGTTCCAGTGATTGATGCTTTGCAAAAACAACCGGGTCTATATTTAGCTTCTGGTTTTTCTGGCCATGGTTTCGGGCTTGGGCCGGGGGCAGCAAAATTAATGGCGCAGATCGTCACAGGCGAGAAGCCCTGTGTTGATCCCACGCCATTTAAGTTTAGCAGGTTTGAGGATGGCAGCAGGCCAAGGCCCACCACCGGTCTATAAGTTAAGCGGCCCTGAGGCTACAATGTTCCAAAGCGCGGGTCACCGTGTCGATCAGCTCTTGTGGTTGCACAGGTTTGCGCATGAATTCGAAAACTTTGAGATTGGCAGCGCGCAATTGCGTAGAGCGTTCGACGTCTGCAGTCACCATTACGAACTCGGATTTTGAACCCATGATTTGCAATGTTTCCACAACATCTAATCCGTTTTTCAAGCTACCCAAACGGAAATCAAACAGACCTAATGCAAAGGTTTGATCAACTGCGAATTCAACAGCGCTTTCTGGATCAGCAAAGCCTTTGACCTTATAACCGCAATCGGCCAGAAGTTCGGCCACGCTGGTGAGCAGGTCAACGTCATCGTCGAGTATCAGAATATCAATATCTTTTTTGTGTTCAGTCATTTTGTCCGATCCCCTATTCTGGACACTATGACAGACACACTTTGAGGCGCGCTTAAGCTAATTGTTCAAACTTTAGATGAATTGAAGGTTCAACTATGAATTGCACGACCTGCAACAGCCATGGCTGCTTCTTTCACGGCTTCTGACAGCGTAGGATGGGCGTGGCAGGTGCGCGCTAAATCCTCAGCAGAACCGCCAAACTCCATCAAAACGGCCACTTCATGGATCAATTCGCCTGCCTGCGCACCGATGATGTGACAACCCAAAACTTTGTCGGTTTTGGCGTCCGCCAAAATCTTTACAAAACCGTCGGTTGTCTGGTTGGCCTTGGCGCGACCATTGGCGAGGAACAGGAATTTACCGACTTTATAGTTAATATTTGATGCTTTGAGTTCTTCCTCAGTCTTGCCGACTGATGCGAGTTCAGGCGATGTATAAACCACGCCGGGGATCACATCATAATTCACATGTCCCGCTTGGCCTGCCAGCAACTCAGCCAGCGCCACGCCTTCATCTTCAGCTTTGTGAGCCAGCATCGGGCCTTTGATCACATCGCCAATGGCATAAACTTTGGCCAGTGAAGTATTGTAATGGTCGCCCACTTCAATGCGGCCACGCGTGTCGCGCTTAATGCCCGCTTCTTCACAGCCTAAGCCTTCGGTGTATGCGTTGCGACCGATGGCAACGAGCAGCACATCGGCTTTCATAGTTTCGGCTGCACCACCTGCTGCAGGCTCAACTGTAAAGCTGACATCTTTGGCCGTTGCTTTCGCTGCGGTGACTTTTTGTCCAAGCTTGAATTCAAAGCCTTGCTTCATCAGCAAGCGCTGAAACGCCTTGGCGGCATCTTCATCCATGCCTGGCAAAATGCGGTCGAGATATTCGATGACGGTGACTTTTGAACCGAGGCGCGCATAGACCGAACCAAGCTCAAGGCCGATCACACCTGCGCCGATGATAGCAAGACTTTTTGGAACTTCTTTGAGTTCGAGTGCACCCGTGGACGACACAATGCGCTGCTCATCAATCTCAACACCTTTCAGTTTTGCTACATCCGAACCCGTGGCGATGATGATATTTTTAGTGTCGATCACCTGATCACCGACCTGCACTTTGCCAGCGCCCAGGATTTTGCCAGTACCGCGGATGACATCGACCTTGTTTTTCTTCAGCAGAAAATCGATTCCCTTGGTGTTGCCATCAATGGCCTCCTGCTTGAACACCATCATCTTTGGAAAATCGATTTTGGTTTCCGCGATGATGCCCATCTTGGCAAA
>CAXTKN010000262.1:0-3228 GCA_964244805.1 uncultured Aestuariivirga sp. | reverse complement strand
GACGGTTATTATGGCGGCTATCCCCGTTTCCGCCACTCATATCGTAGCTGTCACATTGGGAAAATCCGTTATCATCACAGAATGCACAAAGCGCGCATTTGCAATGGTCAAGTGACGCGTATTTATTGAGGTTGGGGGCATTACGTATTGAGAGGCAATAGCTCTCTTGATCGTCATTCCCGCGAAAGCGGGAACCCAACTTGTGTAATCGCACTAGTTTGAAGTTGGATCCCCGCCTTCGCGGGGATGACGATTTTTGATTTCAATTTCTATTTAAGCAGATTTCTTCAAATCAGCCAGACGATCTGCAATCGAGCGCGCTCGCGCCAGTTGTTCAAGTTCGGCAATTTTAGCGGCGGTGCCCGGCGTGCGTACGGCTTCGAGGCCTGAAGCACTTTTCATGGCGCGGTCAAAAACCGCTTCAGCTTTGTTTACACGGTCGCCCGTTGTATTGGCTGTGCTTGCGGCATCAGCAGAATTGGCGATGCGGGCTTCTTCAAATGCTTTGAGATCAGCTTGCATTTCACGCTTGCGACCATTGAGGGCCGCCACAAATTCTTCCAGCTTGCCCTGCTCGGTTTTTGCATCGGCGATGACAGCATCGAGCACCGGAATCTGGGCTTCCAAATCAATCTGACGCGCTAATGCAGCTTCAGCCAAATCATCACGCTTTTGCTCGATGGCGAATTTCGCTTTTTCAGAAAGATCTGCAATCTTCTTCTTCGTCTGTTCAATGGTGCTGTTGGCGTGATGGCCTTTGGCCATGGCCTTGCCCAGCTCCGCACGAACTTCATCGGTCGCGCGGTCTACCTCGCGGATGGCCTCTTTCATCACGATTTCGGCTTGGGCTTTTTCCATATTGTCGACAACATCATTAATGTTGGCACTCACGATACGCTTCACGCGGACAAACAAAGTTTCAGACATTGACCTCTCCCTCAATTAGACGTCCAGATTCCTCCACCAAAGGTTTAGCCCTCGTTAATTTAACGGGTGCATTTGCACGCATAGTTAATCTGCGTTCAGACAAAAATAGTTTTCTTTTAACCAATCCGCTCAAGACTCTTTTTATGACTTCTATGCAACTTTGGCGCTTCATTTGGGGAGCGACACTATGGAATGGGTTTTATTAGCAGGCGTTGGCATCGCAGCTTTGGGTGCTGTTAGTTTGGCCATTATGTCGTTCAACCGGATGCAAGCCTTGGACTCGCGTTGCGATAAAGCCAGCGCTGACATTGATGTGCAACTTAAGCACCGTCATTCCTTGATCCCGAATTTGCTCGAAGTCGTCAAAGGTTTCATGGGCCACGAAATCAAAACCATCGAGGCCATCGCCCAAGCCCGCCAAGCGGCTATTACAGCGCCAACGGCTGATGCACGCATGCAGGCTGAAGCGGCATTGGGCAAAAACCTGAACCGCATTGTACTCGCCGCAGAATCTGCGCCGCAACTTCAAGCCAATGAGCACTTCCGCGCATTGCGCAATGAATTGGGCGATGCTGAAAACAAAATTGCAGCGGCGCGTCGTTTCTTCAATCTGGCTGTTGATGAATATAACGCCACGATCAAGCAGTTCCCAACCAACCTCATGGCAGGCCGCAGCAATATGGGACGCCGCCCGTTCTTTGATTTAGGATTGGACCGCGGCATTATTGAAGAAGGCCCGGCGATTAAGTTTTAAAGGCGACGGAAACCCATTCCTGACTCGTCTCTTAACCGGGGCATGTTGTTAGGAGATGGAAATTATGCGTAAAATATTATTGTGTGCAGCAGCATCAGTTGCCTTAGTTGCAAGTGTTGCTGCCAATGTTACCAGTGCAGAAGCAAGACATACTCACGGTCATGGCAGGTTTGTTGTGCATTTTGGCGGTCCGATTTATCGACACAACTATTTTCGACCAGTCTATTTCAGATGTCATACTCAAACTGTTATCTGGAGGCACCACTTGCACCGGGCCAAGGTTTGCAATGGCCGCGTAACACGGATTTACTGAGACAGGAAATTTTCGTGGCCCTGCCAAAATGGGGCCACGAAAAACTTAAATAATATTGGTTGTCACTTTCACATTGCCTTTGATGGAATGCGAATAGGGGCACACCACATGGCCACGCGCAATCAGGTCTTCTGCGGCAGCTTTATCCATGCCGGGCAATGAAACATCCATCACCACTTCAATGCCAAAGCCTTCGCCGTCATCACGCCCGCCAATGCTCACATGCGCCGTGGTTGTTGCCTCTTTAGGCATATCAATTTTAGCTTTGCCAGCGGCATAGCGCATGGCACCTAAGAAGCAGGCGGAGTAACCCGTGGCGAAAAGTTGCTCAGGATTAGTACCCTTGCCGCTGCCGCCCATTTCGGTAGGGGTGGCGAGTGTGACTGTGACGCGGCCATCATCGGTTCTGGATAAGCCTTCGCGGCCGCCGCCATTTGCTGTTGCGTGGGCTGTGTATGCAATTTTCATAATACGCTCCTGTTAATCAAATTAAATAAATAAGGGCCACTTCGACGAAGCGGCCCTTACCGTGAGAAACCAGGTTTCTACACGAATGCGATTGGTCAGAGGGAAGCTGTTCCCGCAGATCCAATGATCCGCACTGCGATAGAACCTTTAATGTTGAACTCACTCGACATGGGATCACCTCCTTTCAGTTGTTGACGACAAGCCGAAGACTAACTCTTGCGCGATTTTTTGCAAGAGGCCAAAAGGCTAAAAAACCAAGGGAAGCAAAAATGCCACACGCCGATCTGATTATTACCAATGCCCGCATTATTACCATGAACCCGGCCCAGCCTTTTGCGCAAAGCTTGGGCGTTTTGGGCAATAAGATTATCGCCATTGGCAGCAATGAAGATGTGGCGGGATTAAAAGCCAAGCACACGCGGATGATCGAGGCGCAAGGTAAATCAGTGATCCCCGGCATCATCGAAGGCCATGTGCATTTGTTTGGCGGTGCGGCGGAGCTGGGTGGCTTAATGGTGAGCCATGTCAAGAGCTTCCGCGAGTTTCATGATTCAGTTTCTCAGTATCGCAAAGCCCATCCAAATGAGAAGATTGTAATCGCCCATGGCATTGCGCATCAGAGCTTGGGGGCCGATGGGCCGATCACCAGACAGATGCTGGACAAGATCGTTCCCGACATGCCGTTTTATGTGAACTGCTTTGACCACCACACGGCTTGGGCCAACACCAAAGCGCTGGAGGCCGTTGGCATTATGCGCGGGCGCGA
>CAXTKN010000261.1:0-3245 GCA_964244805.1 uncultured Aestuariivirga sp. | reverse complement strand
ATTCAAATTTGCGCTCATACTGCAATGCAGCAAAACGGGGCGATCGGTGTAATGGCCTTTAATGAGATGTTTCTCGGTGACGGGAAAGTGCGGAAACCTTACAGCAAGGTTGAAACTTGGCTGAAAAGTTTGGGGCCTTCTGACATTGAGCGGGCTTTGCGCGAGTGCGAAGCGCGGTTTCGCCGGCAGGGCATTACTTTTGCGGTTTATGGCGATAACAAAGCGTCCGAGCGCATCATCCCTTTCGACATCGTTCCGCGAGTTTTTGCAGCCCAGGAGTGGCGCAGGTTGTCATCTGGCATTGAGCAGCGCGTGCGGGCCATGAATGCGTTTTTGCATGATTTATATCACCGCCAGGAAATTTTGCGCGCGGGGCGCATTCCAACGGATGTGATTATTCAGAATGATGCTTTTGTACCAGAAATGGTTGGGGTGAACCCGACCAAGGGCATTTATGCGCATATCATGGGCATAGATATTGTGCGCGTGGCCGAGAATGATTTTTATGTTCTGGAGGATAATTGCCGCACACCCTCTGGCGTATCTTATATGCTCGAAGACCGCGAAGCGATGATGCATTTGTTTCCAGAGTTGTTTTCACAGCACCGCATTGCGCCAGTCGAAAATTATCCTTCTGTGCTGCACAAAACTTTGGAAAGTGTGGCACCAGCTTCATCAGGTTCTGAACCTGTCATCGTTGTGCTCACACCCGGCATTCACAATTCGGCTTTCTTCGAGCATGCATTTTTGGCCGATGAAATGGGTGTTGAGCTGTGTGAAGGTTCTGATTTGTTTGTGTCGGATGGTTGGCTTTACATGCGCACCACGCAAGCGCCAAAACGCGTCGATGTTGTATATCGCCGCATTGATGATGCTTACCTTGATCCGCTGGCGTTCCGGCCTGAGTCAAATTTGGGCGTGCCCGGAATATTTGATGTTTATCGGGCAGGGCGGGTTACGTTGGTAAATGCACCGGGCACGGGTGTTGCTGATGATAAATCGATTTACACTTATATGCCCGAGATTATTGAGTTCTATACGGGCGAAAAACCATTGTTGAAGAACGTGCCAACGTGGCGGTGTTCAAATGCTTCTGATCTAAAATATGTGAATGAGCATCTCGCGGAATTAGTGGTGAAGGAAGTTCATGGCTCGGGCGGTTATGGCATGTTGGTTGGGCCGACATCGACCAAAGTTCAAATTGAAGAATTCCGTGCCAAGCTTCTCGCAAGGCCATCAAATTATATAGCTCAGCCCACATTAGCGCTTTCTGCCGTTCCTACATTTGTCAATTCTGGCGTAGCGCCACGTCATGTCGATTTGCGGCCATTTGTGTTGAGCGGAGATACGATACGTGTCACGCCGGGCGGCCTCACACGCGTGGCTTTGCAAGAAGGCTCGCTAGTAATCAATTCAAGCCAGGGCGGCGGCACCAAAGACACCTGGGTTTTGGAGGACTGATATGCTCGGGCGCACAGCCTCATCACTGTATTGGATGTCGCGCTATGTTGAACGCGCTGAAAACATGGCTCGGCTTTTGGAAGTTGGCTACCGCATTTCGCTTATGCCCGGTGCGGTGGAAGGCCACCGTGATGAATGGCGTTCAACGTTGACCAGTGCGGCATGTGCCGAAAGCTATGCCGCAAAATATGATGATATTCATGGCGCGCGCGTGATCAGCTTTTTGTTGTTTGATGAAGAAAATCCAACAAGCGTTAAATCCTGCCTTAAAGCCGCGCGTAACAATGGCCGCGCGGTGCGCACAGCGCTCACCCGCGATGTGTGGGAAAGTCTAAATTCGACGTGGAATGAATTGGCGCAAATCGATCCTGATACAATCACCTCAGACCGCCTGCCCAGTTTTCTGGAATGGGTGAAACAAAAGGCCATGGCGTTTCGGGGCGCATTGCTTGGCACAATGTTGCGCACTGATCCTTATTATTTCAGCCAGCTTGGAAATTTCATTGAACGCGCAGATAATACAGCGCGTATTCTCGACGTAAAATATTTTATTCTATTGCCACGCGCCACTGATGTGGGCAGCGATGTTGATGCGCAACAATGGGCGCAAGTTTTGCGTTCCGTTTCTGCACACCGGGCCTATCGTTGGTTTTATAAGGATAGCCGCTATAAGCCTTGGCTCGTTTCAGAGTTTTTAATTTTGCAAGAAGAAATGCCGCGCTCTTTGCTCTTTGCTTATAATTGGATCAACTTGGCACTGAATGATTTGGGCCAGCTTTATGGTCAGCGTTATGAATGCCACGCGCTTGCTGCTCAAACTCAGGCGCGCTTGAAAGGCGGGAAAATGGAACAGATATTTCAGGATGGTTTGCATGAATTTTTGCAAGAATTCATGAAAGCGAATAACGCGCTTTCGCAAAGCATTTCCAAAACTTATAATTTCCCGTGAGGTCCCATGCGCCTTTCCGTTCGCCACGTCACCCATTTTGAATATGATGCAGTGCTGGATTATTCGGTTCAGCGCTTGCATCTCACGCCGCTTTCTTTTGCTTCGCAGAAAGTTGTGCAATGGGCCATCACCACGCCGGGCATTGAAAATGCCTTGAGTTATATTGATGGCTTTGGAAATATTGTTTATCTCGTGACTTGCAGTAACATCAAAGGCCCCGTAGATGTGATTGCAGAAGGTTTGGTTGATTGCGAAAATGCAGGTGGATTGGTGAACGGTGTTGTGTGTGCCGCACCGAATTCCGTTTTCCTGAGGCAAACCGAAGCCACAAGGCCAAGTTTGCAAATTCAAGATAATGTGCAGTCCGCGCTTTCTAGCGTCAAAGGTTTAGAGCAGCTGCATGCCTTGATGGCGGCCATTCACCACCAGGTAGAGTTCACAATTGGCGCCACTGATGCCAGCACAACTGCGGCTGAAGCATATTTACGTGGGCGCGGCGTTTGCCAAGATCACACGCATATTTTTTTAGGGGTGGCCCGCGCCTTGGGTATTCCGTCTCGCTACGTCACAGGTTACCTCGTCACCGGCATTGGCGCATCCTCCAGTGCCTCTCACGCCTGGGCCGAAGCGTTTGTACCAGATTTGGGTTGGGTTGGTTTTGATGCGGCAAATGGCATTTGCCCAACTGATCATTATGTGCGCGTTGCGGCTGGTATTGACGCAGCGGCCGTCACCCCAATTCGAGGTTCAAGGCGGGGCGGTGCGCACGAAACCATGACAGTTGAAGTGCGCGTCGAGATCGACCAACAATAGCAAAAATTGATTCTGGGAGACG
>CAXTKN010000260.1:0-3250 GCA_964244805.1 uncultured Aestuariivirga sp. | reverse complement strand
TATCGCAATGGCAAGCTTGAACAAACCTCATATTACAGACTTGCCGATGCCTGGATGAAGCCCGCCTCGCCTCAACCTCAAGATCCGCAAGCTGTTTTCGCATCGGCCCTCGAAGAAGCCGTCCGTATACGGATGGTATCTGATGTTCCGTTTGGCGTTTTTCTCTCTGGCGGATTAGATTCGTCAGTCGTCACAGCTTTGATGGGCCGCCACATGAGCTCGCCCGTTAAATCGTTTTCAATCGGCTTTGATGACGCAAGATATTCTGAAGCACCATTTGCCGAAATTGTTTCGCGCCATTTGAAAACTGATCATCAATCAATAATTGTAAAGCCGGATGATGTTTTGGATGCCCTGCCCCACGCCATCCACTTAAGTGACAGCCCGATGGCTGAACCGGGCAGCATCATGGTTTATCTCATGGCCAAAGCCGCTGGCCAATCCGTGAAAATGGTGCTCACGGGCGAAGGTGCTGATGAAATGCTGGGCGGATACCCAAAGCATTATTTCGAACGCTTTGCCAAAAATTATCAGATGTTTGTGCCAGATATGATTCACAGCGGCATCATTGGCCGTGTGGCCTCCAAATTGCCTTTCGGCGCAAGGCGCGTAAAAACGCTGCTCGATACGATCGGTCTTCGAGATGATCAAGAACGTTTGATCCGTTGGTTCGGCGCGCTGACTTTTGCGCAGCGCGATGAACTGCTGAGCCACAAGCAACCCACGCGCCCACTAGACCCAACACCGTTCTCAGCTGATGCCGATCAATCTGCTTTGCGCAAAGCGCTCTATTTTGATCAAAGCTTGCTGCTGCCGGATAATCTTTTGGAACGCGGTGACCGCATGACCATGGGTGCATCAATTGAAGCGCGCATGCCGTTCATGGATCATCAGCTGGCAGAAACTGTTGCGGGCCTATCAGACAGCATGCGCATTCGCGGTAAAGATCAAAAATACTGCCTGCGCAAACTTGCCGAAGGTATGCTCCCTAAAGAAATTGCTTGGCGCCAAAAGCTAGGCTTCAGCACACCCATGAGGAGCTGGCTGCAAGACCGTCTGTCAGGCCATATGGAAGATTTGCTGTTGTCAAGCCAATCCATCACTTCAACCTTCTTAAAACGCCAGTCTGTTGAAACAGCCGTGCGTGATCATATCAATGGCAAGCAAGACAATGAGAAACTTCTTTGGATGTTGATCAATCTTGAAATGTTCTTGCGCCAATCAAAACTGTCGTTGAGCTGAGCCAACAATGCGCAAGGACAAAATTCTGTGGCTGGCAAATCGCTTTGCAGCCATGTCGCCAACAGAAATTGTCTACCGCATCCGCCAAACCTCATTTCGTCAACTGGCAAAGCATGGGTTGACGAATTACACTTTAGTTGGTGATGCTTCATTGCCCATTCTGCCGGGATTTTCAGAAGGCATCGAAAAATTGAAAGGTAACATGGCTTTACAAACGCGACTGAACGCAAAAGTAAAGTCCATAAAATCAAAACCCTTCTCTGCTCACGGAAAAAATTGGCCCGCTGAAGCCACCGATAATCGCTGGCACCGCGACCCCGAAAGCGGCGGGCTCTGGCCAAATGATGTATTTTGTTTTTCGATTGAATCGCGCCATCGTTCTGAGCTAGGCGATCCCAAATTTGTTTGGGAGCTTAACAAGCTCCAGCACCTTCAATGGGTGGCCGCTCATTTCGCAATCACTTCAGATCAAACAAGTGCAAGTTATTGCGTAAGCGAAGTTGAAAGCTGGCTCAGAGCAAATCCACCCTTTCTGGGCATCAACTGGGCATCGGGTGTGGAATGTGCCAGCCGCATTGTTTCTCTGGGTGTTATCTGCAGCCTGATAGCCTCCAAACACTGGAAGCCGGAAACTCTGCGACTTTTAAACAACAGTCTGTCTGCGCATGGCTATTGGCTTGCCAAAAATTTGTCATTGCATTCGTCAGCCAACAACCATTTAATTGTTGAATTGGCTGGCATGTTCATCCTCGGACATATGTGTCCATATTTGCCGCAAGCAAAATCTTGGCGCGACCAAGCTCAAATCGGTCTTGAACGTGAGACGCTGCTGCAATTTGCGGCCGATGGGGGCAACCGCGAACAATCACCAACCTATGGCACATGGTCGCTCGAATGGCTTAGTCTTTGTGCCAGAATTGCTGCCTGCAAAAACGTCGCATTCAAACCTGCAACAATTGACCGTCTCATCAAAGCTGCAGAAGCCTTGGAAACGATTTGCGATCAAAATGATAATTTTCCACATATCGGAGATGATGATGATGCGACTGCGATAGCATTTGACGGGCCGCGCAAAGATTGGATGCACTCTGTGATAGGTCTCACAAAATCGCTCAGCAACAAAAATGAAAACCAAGCCCCACCCCAGCTCCTGTCTGCGTTTGGCTGGGTCGCGCCTATTAAGTCACAGTCACAAGGCATGAAGTTGTTGCCCGATACAGGCCTTAGCATATTAAGACGCAATCAACTGAAGCACGAAACCATGGTAGTCTTTGACCATGGGCCACTAGGCTATCTTTCGATTGCCGCTCATGGCCATGCTGATGCATTGTCAATCTGGCTTCACCGCGCTGGCCAACCCATTTTTGTTGATAGCGGCACTTATTGTTATGGCGCAGATCTTGCTGCGCGTGATTACTTTCGCAGCACCAAAGCTCACAACACTTTGACGATTGGTGATAAAGACTCAAGCCAAATGACAGGACCGTTTAACTGGTCGAAACGGGCTACAGCGATATTGGAAGAGTTCGACGAAAAAAACTGGTCTGTCGCCGCCAGCCATGATGGATTTGCGCCCAGCATCCACCAACGTCAGGTAACGCTCAATGAGCAAACGTTCGCAGTTGTTGACCAGCTCTCAAACATTCAAAACAGCCAGCAAGTCAATATTCGTTTTCACCTCGCCCCTGACCTTGAAGCGCGCGCGACAAAAACAGGTTTTGATATTTCAAGAAACGGTCAATTAATCCTGAAAACACAAACCGAGGGTCCGCTAATCTGGGTAATCGGGGAAAACCAATCTGCCCCCCAGTCAGGCCTCTATTCAGATCACATGGGTGACCGCGTTCCAACGCAGGTGCTTCATCTGACAGGTATGATTGCAGGTGCCCTCAGCCAGGCAACAACATTCAAATTTGTGTAATCGCGTCATATTCTTACGACATGTTTCAGAAGTTTGGCTGGGGCGGGAGGGATCGAACCTCCGAATGCCGGAATCAAAATCCGGTGC
>CAXTKN010000259.1:0-3264 GCA_964244805.1 uncultured Aestuariivirga sp. | reverse complement strand
CGAAGAGGACGAGCGCCGTCACGCAAGGCGGGTGTGTGATTCAATTGTAAAAACATTGCACGGGCAATTGCGATTACGTGATGCTTTGGCGGGCGCGCAGGAAGTTCAAGGTCGCGCCAAGGCGTTTACCGTTGCCCCACGTGTCATCGTCGACAATGCGCCATCGAACAAATATACTGTAGTGGAAATTAATGGGCTTGACCGTGTTGGTTTGTTACATGGCCTCACTGAAGCATTGTTTCATCTCAATTTGAACATCGCATCGGCCCACATCGTAACTTATGGGGAAAAGGCTATAGACGTTTTCTATGTCACAGATTTGACGGGTGCCAAGATTGAAAATCAAAATCGCCAAGAGACCATTGAGAAAGCTTTGGTAAATGTATTGGCACCGCCTGCCCAGCAATTAAAAGCAGCGGGTTGAAAAGAGAATGTCACTTTTTAAATCAGCGGCCACGGTTGGCGGATACACCACGGTCAGCCGTGTTTTAGGCTTCGTGAGGGACCAGCTGGTTGCCTTCACCTTGGGCACGGGCGGTGTTGCAGAAGCATTTTTTATCGCACAACGTATTCCAAATTTGTTTCGGACCCTCTTTGCCGAGGGCGCATTTAATTCCGCCTTTGTACCATTATTTGCCAAGCGCGTAGAAGGGGAGGGCATTGAGTCAGCCCACTCATTTGCGCATGATGTTTTTTCAGCATTGCTCGCTTGGATGGTGGTTTTTACGTCGCTTGCAATGATTGCCATGCCTTGGTTGATTTATATTATTGCACCAGGCTTCAAAGGGTCGCCCGATAAGATTGCGCTTGCTACAAATCTTACAATCATTTGCTTTCCGTATCTCCTCTTCATGTCACTCACCGCCTTACAAGGTGGAGTGCTGAATAGTTTGCATAAATTTACAGCAGCAGCGGCTGCGCCTATCTTGCTGAATCTCGTGATGATCTCATCAAATATCGTCGCTTGGTATTTTGGCACGGGCAATTCGGCGACGACTGGTTATATATTTGCCTACGGAGTTTCGCTTTCAGGTGTTGCACAGTTTTTGTTGCTGGCGATAGCTTGCAGACGCGCAGGACTAAGCTTTTGGCCGCGCTGGCCAAAGCTGACGCCTGACGTCAAACACGTTGCAATTCGCAGTGTGCCAGGCATTATTTCGGGTGGCATCATGCAAATTAACTTGCTGATTGCAACCATGATAGCAACCGGGCTTGATCGTGCCGTAGCCAATCTCTATTACGCCGAACGACTTTACCAACTGCCACTCGGCATTATTGGGGTTGCGATTGGCGTTGTTCTTTTGCCTACCCTATCGCGCAAACTCAGAGCAGGTGATGACCAAGGGGCCATTGATGCCAGCAATCGCGGACTTGAACTTTCGCTGTTTCTCACTTTGCCAGCCGCAGCAGCTCTTATGACGATTGCTGCTCCTATTCTGCATACGGTTTTTGAGCATGGCGCCTTTCATTATTCTGACACTTTGGCCGTCGCTCCAGCGGTTGCGGCCTTTGCTTCAGGTCTGCCTGCTTTTGCCTTGACCAAGGTTTTTCAGCCAGGCTTTTATGCTCGCGAAGACACCGCCACGCCTATGCGATTTTCGATCATTTCGGTTATTGTCAACATTTGTGCGAGCCTGCTGTTGTCGCGGTTTTTTGGCCATGTCGGAATTGCTATGGCTACTAGTCTTGCGGCTTGGACAAATGCCATATTGTTGGGCCGGAAGCTTCACCAACTCGACCATTTTCATTTTGATACCCGCAGCACCAAGCGTTTGCCGCTCATTATCCTCTCAAGCCTGTTTATGGCTGGCGTATTACTTTCAGCTACTTGGCTGTTAAGGGGTAACTTTACTGAGGATTCGCATTTCATTCATTCGGTTTGGGGTTTGGCGCTTGTAGTCGGAGCTGGCGTTGTGAGTTATTTTGCTATTGCTCAAGCTATTGGCGCTTTCAAAATCTCTGAACTCAAAGCTGCCATGAAGCGTTAAATCAGGCTTTCCAAAGACACATAATCGGGGCATAAGCGCCGCTTCTTATTTGAAAGTTTAACCAATGACCATATTCGCCCCACGGGTTTTTTCAGGCATGCAGCCCACCGGTAATTTACATCTGGGCAATTATTTGGGTGCCATGTTGAACTGGGTGAAAATGCAGGAAACTAATGACTGCATTTATTGCGTGGTCGATATGCATGCCATTACCATGTGGCAGGAGCCTAAAGCTCTGCGTCAAGCCACACGCGATGTGACTGCGGCCTATATTGCTTGCGGGCTTGACCCAAAGCGCTCGATCATTTTTAACCAGTCTCAAGTTCAAGAGCATGCAGAGCTGGCTTGGATTTTTAATTGCGTGGCGCGTCTGGGTTGGTTGAACCGCATGACGCAATTCAAAGACAAGGCTGGCAAGGATAAAGAACAGGCATCAGTTGGGCTTTATGCTTATCCCAATCTGATGGCTGCCGATATTCTGGCTTATAAGGCCACCCATGTGCCCGTTGGTGAAGACCAGAAACAACATTTGGAACTGGCGCGCGATATTGCCCAGAAGTTCAATATTGATTTTGCTGAGTCAATTGCCGAGAATGGTTTTGGTGATGCTTTCTTTCCCCTGACAGAGCCGATGATTACTGGCACGGCGACGCGGGTTATGTCACTTCGCGATGGCACCAAGAAAATGTCGAAATCTGATCCTTCTGATTTATCGCGCATCAATCTGATGGATTCGGCTGATGATATTGCCAAGAAAATTCGCAAAGCCAAAACCGATATGGATGCTTTGCCGTCTGAAGTGGCGGGGCTGAAAGGCCGTCCAGAAGCTGATAATCTAGTGAACATATTCGCCGCTTTGAATGGCGAAACGAAGGAACAGGTTTTGGCGCAATTTGGCGGCGGGCAATTTTCGGGATTGAAGAATGCGTTGGCTGATTTAGCTGTGGCCAAGCTTTCGCCGATCGTAGGCGAGATTACGAGGCTGCAGGCCGACCCATCGCATGTGGATGCTATTTTAGCAGATGGCTCAAACCGGGCGCGGGCTATTGCCGCTCCAATATTGCGTGATGTTCGAAAGATTGTCGGCTTTATTGGGTCGTAACTGACCCTTTAAAACCTGCGCCAATAGGCCTATATGAAATCCCGAGAGGATTACTCATGTTTATTCAGACCGAAGCCACGCCGAACCCAGCAACCTTAAAGTTCATTCCTGGAAAGCCCGTTTTACCAGGCTCGACGCGTGAATATAAAAAAGCGTCCGATGCCTTGGAATCGC
>CAXTKN010000258.1:1629-3266 GCA_964244805.1 uncultured Aestuariivirga sp. | reverse complement strand
TGCCCGCCTGCGCGGGCATGACGAACTGAAGTTAATGGATCAAACAAAAATCATCAAAGTCTAATTAAGCAATATTCAACACTGCATTTGCGAGGCACGCAAACTTTACGCTAAACCTTTGCGATGCTCCGCACCATCAGCCTTCTCACCACATGCCTGCTTTCTGCAACTCAATTGCGCGCCGAGCAGAGTGCGAGCTTTGGCTATCACCTTCACAGCTGGTCGGAAACGGGCTTTACCCGTTTCATCCAGTTGATGGATAAGTTAAAGCAAACGGGTGGCACAGCCGCCCGCATGGATACCAGTTGGCAAAACCTTCAATCAAAACCAAAAATTACCTTCAATCCCAATTCTTCTAAACTCAAACCAGCACAATATCTGCGCTATCTGAGCGATCGTGGTTATGGCGAAAATGGCGGCAATCTATTTGAAGCCTACAAGGATTTGCATGACGCACACGTGCTGGGCCTGAAATCAGTTTTTAACTTTGGCGTCGTTCCAGAATGGGCGCGTCAACCCGCATCGAATTTCGCAACTTGGACATCAGGCGAAAAAGGTGAATTCACCTATCACCCAACGCCAGAGCAAATTTCGCGTCTCACCGAAAACTCACTTGCCAACCCAGATTATGTCGGCCAGTTCTTCGCCGACTTCATAATCTATATTTCCAAACAACCAGATGGCCACGCCACACTTCAAAGCATGGGTGGGTGGGAAGTGTTCAACGAAGTGAGCACCATCTATGGCAACGGCACGCCGCCGATCAGAGGCAGCACTGACCCCGCCGATGCGTGGACGCAACTGCCCTACACAGAATATCTTTCAACGATTGATAATGCACTCGCCCGCGTGCACGAAGCGTATGCGAGCATTGGACTAAAGTCTGGCCCCCCGATTATCGCCCCGCCAATTGGCGGAACATATAATTCTTCTTTCTGGCAAGCGATTGCTGACTACAAACCAAAACACGCCAGCACGACCAATGCATCAGGCCAACTCGCCTTGGATCAAATCGGCCTGCATCCCTATGGCAACACAGTGCAAGCCTGGCTTGAACCCTACACCAGCTATCACAAGCAACTTGAAGACGGTGCCGATGATGTGCGTGGTAACATGACATATGGCCGCGTGTTGATGCCAACCGATGATCGCTTCACATGGGGCACATTGATTGATCGCGCCCAGTCCACACCGTTCAAAGACCGCATCTTCAACTACGCCAGTCGCAACAATAATGCCGATCAATATTTCGATACCAACACTGAAATGGGTGTAACGCGCACCATGGCGCGCTTTGCACAAATGGGTTACGGCAAAATAAGCGTGAATTTTTCCGAATGGGGCGCCAGCTCCTATGTAGGCGATCCGACCAAGTCTGATTTCTTCACCCAGCTCAACACCACCTTCGCTGACCCTTTCAAATATGGCGATGTGCCTTTGGGCCAAACCTTGCCACAAGAAATGACGGAGAATACCCAAGCCGAAACATTGGTGCAAACGCTTGGCCTGATGCGCAACTGGGATTTTGTGAACACGGCAACAGTTTATGAGATGTTTGAACAGCCAGCAGATGGCGCGGTGCAAAGCGATCAATATCAATATGGCTTAGCAGCTTCAAAGCTAAAACCCGACGGCCA
>CAXTKN010000258.1:0-1529 GCA_964244805.1 uncultured Aestuariivirga sp. | reverse complement strand
ACCCGAAAACTTCCGTATTTTCGAACCAGTTGATCAACGAACTCAAATGCAGTAGTGCCTTTTTCTGCCGATATTTTCAGACTTTGAACTTCGCAGGATCACGTGCTCCGTTCCAGAACCGAAGAATGGTTACCAGCTGCCTCTCTTCATCAACTTCATACACAACCCAATAGCTTGTACGACGTGAAACTGTATAGAGATGAGCGCGAAAAGGGCTGCCTGTGAGGAAGAAATAAGGCCAGCGTTTTGGACTTTGCAATATTTGATTGTTAACAGCGCGCTCTAAATCGAGTCGAAATTCCTCAGCTGTCTTTTCATTGTAATTTGTAAGCCACTCCAAAAATCCTTCGATTTCGTCCCGCGCTTTAGGAGCGACAACAAGCCTATACATGCTTGCCTTTTTGAACCCGCGCCTCAACAGCCTTTTCAGACAGCCAAAACCCAAATTCATCGGCAGTGAAGATTAGGCCACGTCCTTCCGCAATCTCTCGTCTTCCATCTTCCAAAGAAGCAATAAACTCTGCCTTTTCCAATTCAGACAGAATTGGAACTTCCACCATAGTTGTAACCGGAATGAATTCGGTTAAGTGCTCAGGGATTGGTTTGGCATTTGACATACGCAAATATTAGCATATTTCACTCGAAAAAGCCAATATCAAACAAAAAAGCCGCTGAACACTCAGCGGCTTTTTCAAATCCAAATTCAATGTCGCTTAGAATCCAGCCCCACCCGAGCCAGCTCCACCGCCGAAGCGCTTAGGCTTCTCGATCTTCTTCGGCATCGGCAACAGGCCTTCGCGCTGCAACTTCTTGCGGGTCAATTTGCGGGCGCGGCGCACAGCTTCAGCGGCCTCGCGAGCGCGCTTTACGGATGGCTTTTCAAAAGCATCACGCATCTTCATCTCACGGAAAATGCCTTCACGTTGCATTTTCTTCTTCAGAACTTTCAAAGCCTGATCAACATTGTTGTCACGAACGATAACTTGCAAGCGAAACCTCGAACTAAAAAAGAGTTAAACAATTTAAAAAGGCCCGGATGGGGCCTTCATTGCGCGAGTCCCTAACACAGGCGCTCACCCCTGTCGAGGGGTTATCCGGTTATAATGTCCCATTTTCCGTCCCGGACGGGATTCAGCCTTTCCGTACAGGTGAAGACCCAGATTTGGCTCATTTGCCAGCTTTTCCCAAGCTCCGGCTTCATCGCCCAGCAAATTGGTCATAACCACGTCAGAATGCCTGAATGTCGCCCCCAAGGGCCAGCCTGCAACAGCTCTTATATGCTGCTCAAACTGTGAAACCACGCAAGCATCCTGCGTCCAATGGCCGGAATTATGCACGCGAGGTGCGATTTCATTTACATAAAGCGAATGTTGGCCGACGAAAAACTCAACCGCCATCACCCCCACATATTCAAGTGTGTCTGCCATCCTCTGCGCCAGATACACGGCCTCAATGGCCAGTTCGACGTCAATAGCGGCTGGCACTGTGGAGGTGTGCAAGATATGATTGCGGTGCACATTTTCGGTGGG
>CAXTKN010000257.1:0-3273 GCA_964244805.1 uncultured Aestuariivirga sp. | reverse complement strand
TAAAACCACCGTCGATCAATATGTCTTGACCCGTCACCAAATCCGAAGCTGAAGACGAAAGATACAAAATCAAATCCGCGACTTCTGTCGTCGTGCCGAACCGTCCGAGCGGAATCTTGGCTTTCATCGGATCGCCTATTTCAGGTTTGCCCCAAACCATCTCGCCCATCGGTGTTAAGATCACAGTGGGGCACACGGTGTTCGATTGAATATTGTGCTTGGCCCACTCAATTGTCATCACTTTGGTGAGCATGTTCAGCCCGCCTTTGGACGCACCGTATGAGCCATGATCAGCCAGCGCCATCACGCCAGATTGCGACGACACATTGATAATCTTGCCCATGCGCTGTTTGATCATGTTTGGAACCAAGGCTTGCGCCAATAAAAACGGCGCACGCAAATTCACATTGATCGTCGTGTCCCAACTATCCATGGTGATGTCGAGTAGAGGCTGGTTAAGGGCAATGCCAGCATTGTTGACCAAAATATCAATCGTGCCAAATTCGGCCAGCGCCGCTTTGGCAGCAAGGCGTGGCCCTTCAACTGTGCTCATATCGGCCGAAACCGCCAAACATTTGCGCCCGGCTTTTTTGACCGCCGCCGTTACGTCCTTCAGCCCTTGCGCATCACGTCCGACCACCACAAGATCAGCACCCGCGTCTGCCAAAACCCTGCAAGCTTCAAAGCCGATACCCTTGGTCGCCCCTGTCACCAATGCGCGCTTGCCCTCAAGGCTAAATCTTTTCACCCAGTCTGACATTGCATTCCTCCTGATTTTTCTTGATCATCAACCCAAGAAACACAAAGGTCAATATTCAGGAGCAATCAATGGAAAGAATGTGCCGCATTATTAAGATCAAGTCCGAAATCATTCCGGAGTACAAGCGTATCCACGCGGCTGTGTGGCCGGAAATTCTGAAAGCCATTGCCGACAGCAACGTCAAAAACTATTCGATCTTTTTGCGGGAGCTCGAAAATCTTCTGATTTCCTATTGGGAATATCATGGCACGAATTATGCCAAAGATATGGAAGACATCAAAAAAGCTCCGCGTATGCAGGAGTGGTGGGACTTGACTGATCCGATGCAGACCCCGCTCGAAACGCGCGTGGCTGGCGAGTGGTGGGCCAGCACACAAGAGGTGTTTCACACGGATTAAGGCTTTTTGCCTTTCCCAAAAAAGTTCCGTTCCAACTCTGCGAAAGCCCGTTGATAAACATTCATCTCTGTATTTGGTATCAAAGTTAGATCATCCTGCGGGCTCGCGTCCCAATCGCCCGTCCAAACGGCGAATGTGGTATTGTTTGACGTCACAGGCCACAGCCTTGGGCCCGAAACATAATTAATCCACGGTAGTTCTGATTTTGTGATGCGATATGAAAAAGAGCGATCAATATCATTCATGTGCAGCAGTTCTTCATTCAGATGACCAGCGCCAAAATAGAAATCACGCACGCCTGAAACTTTATCAGAACGATGTTTTTTCAGCATATGCATCATGGTGATGTCGCTGTGCCATGCGCCCATTCCTGCAAAATCACGCATGATGTTCCATACGCCATCAACGGGCGCTTTGATGACACGAGATGTCCAAACCTTATTGGGTGAGCCACCCTTCCATCGTGGTGCTTCAATTGGCGCGGGTTTCTTCGCTTTAATTATACTCGCGAGTGATTTCCAGTTTGACGCAAACACATCGCGTGAAACAATTCGCTCATATTTACCTTCATCACCCGGTGCTTCATCAAATGTCGCCGTCCACTCTGCAAAGGTCTCATTGGTTTGCGTTACGGGATAGAGGCGCAATGTGGCCACATAGTTCTTGACCGGAAAAGCGGGTTTTTCAAAATTATAGGTGAATGTGTAATTCGCATCATCCAGCGCCAGCAACCGCTCACGAATATGTCCGCCATCATGGGTGTAAAATGAGCGCACGCAGCCCACCACATCCGCATCTAACCCATTTTCGATTTTTGATTTTGCAATGGCGGGTGCCCAATTTGGCAAACCATTGAAGTCGCGCACCATGCTCCACACGGTTTGAACTGGAGCTTTCAAAATTATGCTGGCATAGGCGCGGGCCATGTGGTCACCTCAAAATGAAATAGATTTGAAATTCTTGGTTTGTGCGGTCAGCGCAAGTTCTGTTGGCAATCTCTCCATCGAGCTTGCACCATAAAAACCGTGAATGCCTGTGGTGTTTTGCAACATATAAGCGGCATCTTCCGGTGATGAAATTGGCCCGCCATGACAGAGCACGATCACGTCCTTGCGAATCTTTTTAGCCGCCTCAGCCATTGCACCGACAATTGCGGGGCAGTCTTTAAGCTTTAATGCTGTCTCGGCACCAATCGCTCCACCTGTGGTCAAGCCCATATGCGGCACGATGATATCAGCCCCAGCCTTGGTCATGGCCACGGCTTCTTCAACTGAAAATACATAAGGCGTGGTCAACATATCTTTTTCATGGGCTGCTTTCACAAGATCAATTTCAAGGCCGTAACCCATGCCTGTCTCTTCCAAGTTTTTCCGAAACACGCCATCAAACAATCCCACAGTTGGAAAGTTTTGAATGCCGGAAAAACCAAGAGCTTTGAGTTGATCAAGGAAATGATCGCGGATCATAAAGGGATCAGTGCCGTTAACGCCAGCGAGCACTGGCGTGTGATGGACGACAGGTAAAACCTCGCGCGCCATATCGACAACGATTTCATTGGCGTTGCCATAGGCAAGTAAACCCGCCAGTGAACCGCGCCCGGCCATGCGGTATCTTCCTGAATTATAAATCACGATCAGATCGATGCCGCCTGCTTCTTCGCATTTGGCCGAAAGCCCAGTGCCTGCGCCGCCGCCAATAATCGGTTGGCGCTTGGCGATCATGTCGTGAAATTTGGCAAGCAAGTTCTTCCGTTCGAAGCGTGGCATCAATCTAATTCCTTATGGCATGAAATGCGGCCACCACCGCATCAGCAAATGCAGCATCATTGATATGCGCATCAATTTCAATCAGTTTACGGTTTGGTACGGATCGCCAATTATTTCGAATGGCATCAAACAAAGCTTTATCTGCGCTAAGATCGTAAAATGGCTTGCCTTCCGCATCAATTGCCGAGATACCGCGCAGGGGTAGCAGGAAACGCAACGGCCCTTGCATCTGGTTCAGCCGTTCGACAATCCATTTTCCAATCACCGTATTTTCTTGCGGGGTGGTGCGCATCAACGTCACAAATGCATTATGCACATAAAAATTGCGGCCCGCATATTTCGTCGGCAC
>CAXTKN010000256.1:0-3300 GCA_964244805.1 uncultured Aestuariivirga sp. | reverse complement strand
GCACCGGGATCACATCGGTGAGCGCAGCATCGGTATCGATATGCCCACGAATGATATTTAGGAAATCAACAAGTCCTGATGATTTCAGACGGCGCGAAATTTCTAAGCCATCCTGTTTGCTGGTGCCACCTGCCATCGTTTCATCAGCGGTGTAACGCACACCCACAATAAAATCATCGCCCACTCGGCCACGAATTTCGCGCAGAGTGTCGAACAGGAAGCGCAACCGATTATCAAGAGAGCCGCCATAAGGCGCTTCCAAGCTATTGGTTGCTGGCGAAATAAATTGATCAAGCAAATGGCCATAAGCTTCAAGCTCAATCCCGTCCATGCCCGCTGCCTTCATGCGCTCGGCGGCATCCCCAAAATCTTTTATGATGCGGGTAATATCCCAATCTTCCATTTTCTTGGGGAATGCGCGGTGCGATGCTTCGCGGTTGTGGGATGGCGAAACAACAGGCAGCCAGTCACCCTTGCTCCACCCCGTACGGCGGCCCAGATGCGTCAGTTGAATCATCACCGCGCAATCATATTGATGCACCTCGTCGGTTAGCTTTTTCAACCAGCCGACAACCTCATCTTTATAAGCCAGCACATTGTTAAAGACGGGTGGCGAGTCTTTCGAAACGGCAGCAGATCCCGCCGTCATCGTCATGGCAATGCCGCCTTTGGCGCGTTCCACGTGATAGGCGCGGTATTTGTCTTTTGGCATGCCGTCTTCTGGATAAGCCGGTTCATGCGAAGTCGTCATGATCCGATTTTTTAAGGTCAGGTGTTTCAGCTTATAAGGCTGTAACAGCGGGTCAGATGATAACATTTGCCGATTCCGATTTCAGGTCTTGCAAACTTAAGCGCTTTGCGGTGCAATAGTAAATCAGTTCAAATCAGAGGTATTGCCATGCGCATCGAAGCCATTTCCCCCGGACGTGACGTTCCAAAAGAAGTCAATGTCATCGTTGAAGTGCCCGTTGGTGGTGAGCCGATTAAATATGAAATGGATAAAGAAGCCGGCACCTTGGTGGTTGACCGCTTTCTCTATACGTCCATGCGTTATCCCGGCAATTATGGTTTCATCCCGCACACGCTATCGGGTGATGGTGATCCGGTGGATGTGCTGATTGCCAATCAGCGCGGCATTGTTCCCGGCGCCGTAGTTGCCTGTCGTCCGGTTGGCGTGTTGAAGATGCAGGACGAAGCCGGCGGCGACGAAAAAATCATCGCCGTTCCCGTGCCGCGTTTAACGAGGCGCTATGAAAACGTGCACAATTATCTCGATCTGCCGGATATCACTATTCAACAAATCGAACATTTCTTTACCCACTATAAAGATCTGGAACCCGGCAAATGGGTGAAAGTGCTGGGCTGGGGCAACGCTATCGAGGCCGAGCAGATGATATTGGAAGGGCTGGAACGAGCAAAGTTGGGGAAATAAAATCTACTTTTTCACCAATTTAATATTATCCAACCCTTCGAAATGCGCATCGCAAGTCAACAGGTCTGCTTCGTGGCTTAAAGCGGTCGCATAAACAATAGAATCTGCAGTCGCCAACTTGTGCTTAGCTCCAAGCTCAGCGGCTAAAAGTGCAATGCGCGTATCAAGCGGCACCACAAAGCAATGTTGCGAATAGGCGATCATCTGATCTGCTTGGTCTTCTCCCATTTCGCGGGTGATCCATTTTGCGAGTTCAAGTTGGACAGTCGTTGGAACAATCAATTCTGATTGCGGTGGAAAATATTTTTTCAGACCCTTGCCTGTCGGTGAAGCAATTAACCATTCAATCCAAGCCGAGGTATCAACCACCCTCACTCGAAGCGATCTTTCCGATCACGATAATTCTTCGGGTTGGCTCCCTTAGCCAAACCAGCTAATTCAGATAATTCAGGCACAGGCACCAACAATACACCCGTACCCTTTGGCAAAAAAGCAAACTCCTGCCCCGCTTTCCAAGCCTTCTCATTGCGTACGGCCTTGGGGATAGATATTTGAAATTTAGATGATAGCGTTGCAGTGTTAGACATGGGTTACTTCTTTTTATCGATCAGCATATCGTAAGAATAACATGATTTTGAAAAATTGCAACAAGTTAGCTATTTCCCCTCCAACTCCTCGCGCATCATCTCCAACTCCAGCCACTGCTCTTCAGCTTGCACCAATTCATCATGCGCAGCTTGGTGCCGCAGTGATGTCTTCTCAAACAGTTTCGGATCGCGCGTAAACAACGTCACATCGGCCATCACGTCCTCAAGCTTATGTAATTCAGCTTTGAGCGCCTCAATCTTCGCAGGCAATGTATCGAGCGCGTATTTTTCCTTGAACGAAAGCTTGCGCTTGGCTTGCGGCTTTGACTCCACCGCAACAACAGGCTCACGAATTTCGCGCTCTTGTTCCTTCAATTTCCGCGCTGCAACGCCAGCCCCGCGCTGCGCTAACATGTCCGTATAACCACCGGCATATTCCGTCCAATGGCCCTCGCCTTCATACATCAGGATCGAAGTCGCCACCCGGTCAAGAAAATCGCGGTCATGGCTGACCAGCAAAATCGTGCCCTTATAATCGGCCAGCATTTCTTGCAGCAGGTCTAGCGTTTCCAAATCCAAATCATTGGTCGGTTCGTCGAGCACCAGAAAGTTCGAGGCCTTGGCTAACTCTCTCGCCAAGATCAACCGTGCGCGTTCACCCCCAGATAAAACTGAAACAGGTGTTCTGGCCTGTTCAGGCTTAAACAAAAAGTCGCGCATATATGAAACCACATGCTTGGTCTCGCCATTAATGGTCACGGATTGCCCGCGGCCAGCAGTGATCACATCTTGCACCAGCGTGGTCGGATCAAGGCTTTGGCGGCTTTGATCGAGTGCCACCACTTGTAGATTGGTGCCCAATTTAATGGTGCCGGAATCAGGCTCAATCAACCCTGTGATCAGTTTGATCAGCGTCGTCTTGCCACCACCGTTGGGCCCCACAATGCCAAGCCGATCACCACGCAGCAGCAGCAAATCAAGCCCCGCAACAATGGTTCGGTCGCCGTAAGATTTCGAAATCTTCTTGGCTTCTGCCACGAGCTTGCCGGAAATATCAGCCGTTGAAGCCGAAAGCTTCACATTGCCTTGCGACCCGACATATTCGCGCCGCTCATTTCGCAGCGAACCTAGCAACCCCACACGCCGCACATTGCGCTTCCGCCTTGCCGTCACGCCATAGCGCATCCAGTGTTCTTCAGCGGCAATCTTTTGCGACAGTTTTTGCTGATTGATTTCTTCTTCTTCCAAAACCTGGTCGCGCCATTCTTCGAAGAATTCAAA
>CAXTKN010000255.1:0-3313 GCA_964244805.1 uncultured Aestuariivirga sp. | reverse complement strand
ACGGCCAAAGCAGAACGCCTTACACGCCGCCACTCGTTAAAATCACCCAGCATGATTGTGGGCATCGGCGTCATGGTTTGAAAAATATCCAACAATGCTTTGGCCTGCATGATGCGCGATCTGCGCAATAGACCTAAGTGAACGGCAATAACCCTAAACTGTCCCTCTCCCAGATCGAGCTCTGCGAACACTGCACCACGCGGCTCAATGCCCGGAAGATGGATGCGCGAGCGGTGATAATGCAGCGGCTCGCCTCGCACCAAAAGCGCATTGCCATGCCAACCATGACCATCAACAACATCGGACTGAACCAATAATTTTAAGCCCGTCTCTTCCTCAATGTGGGCCGGGTTCAGAAGGCCGGTCCTGGTTCCGATGCGGTGATCAACTTCTTGGAGCGCCACCAGATCCGCGCCCAGCTGTTTTATCACCGCAACAATGCGTTCTGGCTTTACCAAACCGTCAACACCGCGGCATTTGTGAATATTATAAGAAGCAACTCTCATGACGATCTTACCTGCATCACCTTAAAGATAAGGGAGCAGCAGCCTCGTTGCTGCATCTCGGCATTTAATTGCAAACGACCGCGCGTTCAATTCTTGCAGTGTGAGGGAGGTCACACAGCTCCGATCAATAATCGAAGATAGTTTTGACGCCAGTGCCGGATCATAGGCTTCAATGGCCATTTCGAAATTGAGCCGCATGCTGCGCGTATCCCAATTAGGGCTACCAAAGAGACACCAAACGTCATCGACCACCATCAACTTAGAATGATCAAAGGGCAAAGGTGCTTTAAAAATATTGCAGCCAGCCTGCAAAAGTGGACCGACATGGGCATGCATGGCCCAATCCATCGGCGCGTGATCACTCAACTCCGGAATCACAATGCGGACATCTAGCCCGCGAATGGCCGCCAATTGCAGCGCCACCATCAATATTTCAGCTGGTAAAAAATAGGGTGTTGCAATTTTTATCGATTTTTGTGCGGCCGAAATGGCTGACAGCAGAACCATCAAGAGCTGCTCAGTTTCCTGGTCAGGACCAGATAAAATTATGCGAGAAGGAATTGTTCCAAAGTCCTGCGCTTCTGGAACCCACAATGACTGCGGCAATTCTTCGCCCGTTGTAAACTGCCAATCATCAATGAAATCGGTAGCGATCTGTTTGACAACGGCTCCCGTGATTTTGAAGTGTGTATCACGGACTTTTATCTTTTTACGGCGGCGGCCGGTATTTTCGTCGGAAATATTCAAACCACCGATAAACGCTGTAACACCATCAATGACGAGAATTTTTTTGTGCTGTCGCAAATTCAGAAACTGCATGCGCCAGGGCAAGACCGAATTAAGAAACCGCGCCACGGTAACATTTTGTTTGCGGAACAGATTATAAGTCATTCGGCCACTGCCAAAACCATCAATGAGCACACGAACCGCAACACCCCGCTGGTTTGCGCGTGCGAGCGCATCGACAAACTCCTGACCAATCTTATCGGATCGAAAGATATAAGAAGTGAGACCGGCGGTTGTTTTGGCATTGTTAATTGCGGCCAGCATCTGCGGATAGGCATCATCACCATCATGCAACGGCAACGAAATATTTGATGCGGCCAAACTTCGATTGGTCAATGCGCCAACTGTCGTTTTAAGATTGGCAAAGGGATCAGTGTCAGAAACACTGTCGCTAAATCTGGGGAGATTGGACTTAAGCGGACGCCGCAGAATTTGGGCGCGCCTCTGAATGCGGTTAATCCCAAAGGTAAAATAAAGAATGGCTCCAACAATCGGCGAAAGCCAAGCAAGCCCAATCCAACCAATGGCCGAAGTGACATTTCGCTTCCTTAACAAAACATGGATGGTAATTCCCGCTGAGATGAAACAATCCAAAACGAGAACTAGAAGCGTCGAAGCATTCCACATGCTAAGCCATCACTATGATTGGTTGACGATGCATCAAGGGGCTAAACAAAACTGGAGTGGGTTTTGTTCCTTGCGCCAAAGCGCTTTGCCCCATGTTTTAAGCAGATTTCACAGCTTTCAAGCCAGAAAAAACGCCTGCACTTAGCCCAATGAGATGAAGCGCTGCTGTGGCAATTACAAATCCTGCGCCATAGCCGAAGCCAGTCGCATTAACCGGCATCTCGGCGCCATGGGCAAATCCGTGAAACACGGCGAAGAATCCGCACAAGCCCATCGCCACGCTGAGTGAAGCGTTCCATCGCAACGCCACAACGGCCGATAGAGCGATGACCGAGGCGAAGATGCCAGTTTCGACAAATGGCAAAACAAAACCGCTGAACGATAACACGGCACCAGCAACCATCATCACCACAAAGCTTGATGGAACCAGATAACGCGCGCGACCACCCAGCATCGCTGCAAATAAACCAACTGCGACCATCGCCGTAATATGATCTATGCCGGTGAAGGGGTGAACAAAGCCGTTGAGCAACCCTGAATTGTCGTGTCCGGGGTGAGCTTGGGCCAATCCTGTCATGGCCATCAATGCTGCTGCGCTTAAAAATAATTTCTGTTTCATCTGCCGCTCCTTTGCTCTTGCCCACTTGCTGTTGCATCAGTGGTGTGGACATTGATTAACACGGCGTGACTTTGGTGCAAATCAAAATCCGCCCGACAAAACCCATATTGCGACTTAATTGTTTTCGGGCAACGGAACATAGCCGGGCTTGTTCGGATCCATCAGAGGTTTGGTGGGCAGTGTATCTTGATCAACATCAGACACAAACTGGGTTTTGTACTCATCGAGCTGAACGCCTTTTTCATCAACAGCCAAGACCGTCACATGCAAGGGCACATCTTTTTTGATTCCTGTCAGCGCTTTGCTTTCAAGCTTAAAGGTGAGCGTATCTGGGTTATTGGGAACTTCAACTCTTTGACGGGCTGCCTCACCTGGAACTTCAAACAGCGCAACAAACTTGCCGCCCTCAGCGATCGGTGAAACCCGCCGAACCACAACCACCATCGTGGCTTTTGAGTAGCGATAGTTGAAAGTTAGGCCCCCGCCCATGAATTGCAGATATTTCTTTGGCTTTTGATTATCGCCGCAGCCAACAAGGGTGAGTGTGGCCAAAATCAAACATAGAACCAAATTGAAGTGTTTCATTCTGCTTCACTTTCTCTTTCGTTTCCAATTCCGGCCAAGCCTTCGGGCCTCAGGATTAAACATAAAACGATTATACTAAAAACGGCGACATCACGGTAGGTCGTTCCAAACACCGTTGACCAACCAACCTCGAGAAAGGCTAAAACGCAGGCCCCGATGACCGCCCCGCGAATAGTGCCAAACCCGCCGA
>CAXTKN010000254.1:0-3319 GCA_964244805.1 uncultured Aestuariivirga sp. | reverse complement strand
AGTTGATCAAGCTGCCACAGCAGAGAGGGAATTTCGATCATCACGCCGATTTTCAAACTACGCGGCAAAGCATGGCCGTGTTTGGCCAAGAACATATGCTCATACATCACAGCATCTCTGGCCATTTCATATTCCTGCACATCAGCAATCATCGGGAACATGATTTTGAGATCATGACCAGAGCCAGCAATAAGCATGGCGCGCGCTTGCAAGCGCAGAAGTGCTGGGCGATCCATGGACATGCGGATCGAACGCCAACCCAAAGCTGGGTTTTCTTCGCGTGGTTGGCGCAAATAAGGAAGAATTTTATCGGCACCTATATCAAGCGTACGGAACGTGACAGGTTTGCCTTGAGCTTGATCGATGATGCTTTGATAATGGCGCACTTGTGCCGAAAGGCGCGGAAAGCGCTGGGCCATCATGAAGTGGAGTTCAGTGCGGTAAAGGCCAACACCATCTGCACCTGACTCGTGCAGATGCGGCATATCAACGGTGAGGCCCGCATTGATGTTGAGGCTGATGGTCTGGCCATCTTTGGTGAGGGCAGGTTGATCACGAAGCGCAGTGAAGCGCTCTTGCTTCTTGGCATAAAAGCGCACTTTTTCAGCGTAAGATTTTTGAAGCTCTGAAGTGGGTCGCACAAAAATTTCACCAGTGCTGCCATCGACGATGATCTCGTCTCCGGTGTCAACCAGATTGAGAATGCCAACAGCAAGCCCGATTGCCGGAATACCAAGCGCGCGGGCCACAATGGCCACGTGACTGGTTTTACCGCCCTCCTCCAAAATGACGCCGCGAATTTTTGTACGGTCATAATCAAGCAGTTCGGCTGGCCCCATATTGCGCGATACGACAATTGAGTTTTGCGGCAGATCGGTGCGCGATGCCGTGGCCACAGCGCCTGTTAGGATGCGGAGCAGACGGTTCGACAGATCATCAAGATCATGCATGCGTTCACGCAAATATTCATCTTGCATGCGCTGCATACGTGCCCGGTTATCATTCTGCACACGCTCAACGGCAGCCTCAGCCGTGAGGCCGGTTTCGACGGCTTCCTTGAGACGGTTCAACCAGCCTTTGTCATGGGCAAACATCCGAATGGTTTCGAGCACGTCTGAATAATCAGTGGTGCGATCAGTGTCGTGACCATCGAGCAATTCATCAACTTGAGCACGGAGTTGTTCAACACCTTCATCCAGTCTTATGATTTCAGCTGGAATGCTTTCCGCGATCATGTTCTGAATACGAACGCGCGGCTCATGCAACACCACATGACCAAGCGCTATGCCGTCGGCCAATGATTCAACACGCAAATGGTGGCTGCGCACTTGGGCCACATCAATGGCAGTTTCACGCGCCATTTCTTTGAGTTCGCCAGAAGCCATAACTTCAGCCAACACCATGGCTGTGGTTTGAAGCGCTTCTTCTTCCTCGTCAGTGTAATGGCGTTGCGTGCGGTTTTGCACGACGAGAACACCAATCACCGTGCCGCCGCGCATGACGGGAACACCTAGGAAAGAATGGTAAATTTCTTCGCCGGTTTCAGGCAGATATTTGAAGGACGGATGATCCTGAGCTTCAGACAGGCTGAGACCAATGGCCTGCTCGCCAATCAAACCAACAAGGCCTTCGCCCACTTTGAGTTTAGATTTGTGAACGGCTTCGCGCTTCAAACCTTCTGAGGCATAGAGCTCTAAAATATTGCCGGGCCGCATGACATAAATCGAGCACACCTCAGCCACCATATTGGCCGCGATCAATGTGACAATTTTATCGAGCCTTTGTTGCGCCGCCTCTGGCTCCGCCATAACCTCGCGGAGTCTTCGGAGAAGGACACGCGGGCCAAGTGCAGAGCTTGCCATGTGCGGGGGTCCCTTAAGCCTTTTGGGCCTTTTGCCAGAGCAGGAGTGGGCGGTTGCAAATCAACATATGTTAAGCCTTATCCAATCCGTAAGCTGTGTGCAATGCACGCACTGCAAGCTCGGTATAAGCTTCATCGATCAATACGCTAACCTTGATTTCAGAGGTGGTAATGGCTTGAATGTTGATACCCTTATCAGCCAATGACTTAAACATTTTGGATGCCACACCCGCGTGGCTGCGCATGCCAATTCCGACGACCGAGACTTTGGCCACATCAGCAGAATGGGTTATATCCTGAAAGCCAATTTGGTCTTTCAATTTTTCCAGAACATCAATGGCTTTACGCAAATCTTTGCGTGGCAAAGTAAACGTAATGTCGGCCACCGCACCATCCGCCGATACGTTCTGAACGATCATATCAACGCTGATATCAGCTTCGGCAAGTGGACCAAAAACCCCAGCTGAAACCCCGGGTTTATCTTTGACTTTGCGCAGCGAAATTTTCGCTTCATCGCGCGAATAGGCAATTCCACTGACAACATGCTGTTCCATCGATTTTTCCTCTTGGCATACAATCGTTCCGGGCCCGGTGCCATCGGGCTTATTTTGGTTGGGCGAATCTGGGGCTTCAAAACTCGAACGCACTTGCAATGGCACATTATAAACCATGGCGAGCTCTACAGAGCGCAGATGTAAAACTTTTGCACCCAGTGAGGCTTGTTCAAGCATTTCCTCATAAGAAATTTTATCGAGCTTACGCGCACCCGTCACAATGCGCGGATCGGCGGTATAAACGCCGTCGACATCCGTATAGATATCGCAGGACGCTTTAAGCGCTGCGGCCACGGCAACAGCCGATGTGTCAGAACCGCCACGGCCCAATGTGGTGATGCGCTTATCAGGGCCGATGCCTTGGAAGCCAGCAATCACCGCCACTTGGCCCTGTTCCATGCGCTTTAAAATTTCTGCACCATTGATGTTGGTCATGCGCGCAGCACTGTGCACACCATCAGTTTCGATGGGGATTTGCCACCCCGACCACGACCGTGCGGGAATGCCGATTTCTTGCAATACAATGGCCAAAAGCCCAGCCGTGATTTGCTCGCCCGTGGCAACCACAGCATCATATTCGCGCGCATCATGCATGGGGGCTGCCTGTTTGCACCATTCAACCAATTGATTTGTGGTGCCGGCCATGGCTGATACGACCACTGCCACTTGATTGCCAGCTTTCACTTCACGCTCAACATGGCGCGCCACATTGCGGATGCGGTCAACGTTGGCCACCGACGTGCCGCCAAATTTCATAACCAAACGGCCCATATGGCCCCGTCCCCTTAAAAATGATTGCCGCAATGGTGCGGCGCGGCGTACTCTTAGTGGAGGGGCATTTTATATGCAATAATGACTGTCATAAATTCAGGTAACAAAATATAATGACAATGGATACAAGCCC
>CAXTKN010000253.1:0-3320 GCA_964244805.1 uncultured Aestuariivirga sp. | reverse complement strand
GGATGGGCGGATGATAGATCTTTCTTCAAATCCTCATCTGAAATGATCTTCTTCTTATCAAGATCAATCAGCAACATCTTGCCGGGTTGCAAACGCCACTTATGCGTAATCTTTGATTCATCAAACGGCAGCACGCCCATTTCAGACGCCAGCAACACATGACCATCATCAGTGATCAAATAACGCGAAGGGCGAAGACCATTTCGATCAAGCGTTGCGCCAATCACTTTGCCATCGGTGAAGACCATGGCAGCAGGGCCATCCCATGGTTCCATCATCGCAGCGTGGTGTTCATAAAATGCGCGGCGGTCTTCATCCATCAATGGATTGCCAGCCCAAGCCTCTGGGATCAGCATCATCATGGCATGAGGCAACGAATAGCCGCCCATGTATAAAAATTCGAGCGCGTTATCGAAGCAAGCCGTGTCAGATTGGCCTTCATATGAAATCGGCCAGAGCTTGGACAAATCTTCGCCCAGCACATCAGATTTCATATTGGCTTGGCGTGCAGCCATCCAGTTATAGTTGCCGCGCACGGTGTTGATTTCACCATTGTGGCACACGAACCGATAAGGATGTGCAAGCGGCCATGACGGGAACGTGTTGGTCGAGAAGCGTTGATGCACGAGTGCAAAAGCAGAGGTCACGCGCTCATCCAGCAAGTCGACGTAATATTCCGAAACGTCCTTGCCGAGAACGAGGCCTTTATAAACAACTGTGCGACAGGAAACCGATACGGGATAATAGGTGCGCGCCTTGGCACCAAACACTTCCATCACACGGTTGGATACAACTTTGCGGCAGACAAACAGCTTGCGCTCAAAATGCGCTTCATCACGAATGGTTGGGCCTTTGCCCAAGAACACTTGGCGGTGCATCGGCTCGGTGTCTTTGACCGAATAGCCAAGCACATTTGAATTTACTGGTACATCGCGCCAGCCCAAAACTTTCAAGCCTTCTTCGCGCGCGGTTTCCCACCAGATGCGTTCAATATCTTGACGGTAAAGTGGCTCGCGCGGCATAAACAAAAAGCCCACGCCATATTGCCCAGCAGCGGGCAGCTCAAAGCCCAAGCGCTTGGCGTCGGCCGCGAAATATTCATGCGGAATTTGGATCAGAATACCTGCGCCATCGCCCGCCTTCGGGTCAGCGCCCACAGCGCCGCGGTGCTCCAAGTTTTTGAGGATCAGCAGACCTTTGGAAACAATGTCATGGCTTTTTTTGTTGTTGATATTGGCGTAAAGGCCAATGCCACAAGCATCATGCTCATTGCGCGGATCATAAAGTCCATGGGCCGGCTTCATGCCTTCAGGCAGAAATGCGGGTGCGTTCATGATCTTCGACTCCTCCAATAGGACAGCTATGCTGACTTATCATTTATGCCAGTTGAGGCGCGGCGGCGCAAGTAAAGAATCATTTTTGAGAGAAAATCGAAATATTATTGCGCGAATTGGTTCTGGAGCGATTTTGTGGTTCCGGATTTAAACGTAGTTTTTAGCCCGGATTATTGCACCTTAAAAGTTTGATCTTTTTTGACCACCAAAGTGGAAATACATTTGCCGCTCGCGTCGGTCAGTTCCCAAACATGTTTGGTGTAAGTCGATTGCACATAGGATTGTCCGGAGGCCAAGGATTGGTACATTTTTGTCCCACCGGTAAATGTGTACCAAATGACGTTGACCTTCCCTGCCGTGTTGTTTTCAAACGTCACATCGACCATGTGATTGGAGGGTAGGGATTTATGGGGCCCGCACCCAGCAAAAGCTGAAACTGACCATGACGCAAAGCAAATAGCCGCCGAAACTGTTAGACGATGATTCATGGTTATTCCAGTTCAAGTTCAATACCTATTGGAGCTTATCTCGTTTAGCAGGCCCCGCAAGTAAATTGGTCTTCAAAATATGTAATGTTAAAGTTCTGCCCTTCTCATTCCGCCTTAGACCATTACATAAGTCTTCTAACAGGAGAACTCCCCATCATGAAAATCAACATCATCACCGGCGGAAGCCGTGGGCTTGGTCGGTCTATGGCTTTGCATTTGGCTGATAAGGGCCAAGATTCGATTATTACGTATCACGCGAACAAGACTGCTGCGGACGAGGTCGTCAAGGCCATTGAAGGTAAAGGCCGTAAAGCTGTGGCCTTGCAGCTGGATGTTTCAAAAGCCGAAAGCTTTGATAACTTTGTGGCGGACGTTAAAAAGGCGCTGAACTCAACATGGAAGCGCGAAAACTTCGATCACCTCGTCAACAATGCAGGAACTGGCATTGGTGTGACCATCGAACAAACCACTGAAGCTCAGTTTGATGAGATGATGAACATCCACGTCAAAGCACCATATTTTCTCACGCAAAAACTTTTACCTTTGATGGTTGATGGTGGGCGCATTATCAATGTGTCTTCAGGCTTGGCTCGCTTCTCGTTCCCGAGCCGCGCACCCTATGCGATCATGAAGGGGGCCATTGAAGTGTTCACCCGCTATCTGGCCAAAGAGCTGGGCCCGCGCGGCATTACTGCGAACACACTCGCTCCTGGCGCAATTGCCACTGATTTTGGTGGCGGCAACACGCGCGATAATCCTCAAGCTCAAGCCATGCTTTCAGGCATGACAGCACTCGGTCGCGTTGGTTTGCCAGATGATATTGGTGCATTGGCCGCAGCCATGCTGTCTGATGATTTTCGCTGGGTGAATGGCCAGCGCATTGAAGCTTCTGGCGGGTTTATGTTGTAAATATAACTCGGGGGCCTGCGGCAAGCGCGGGCCTTTTCTTTTTTGGGCTAGAGGTGCAAAATCTCTGTGATGTCTCAGCTGATCATTCATTCTTTTTTCGACGAACCCACCAACACGGTGAGTTATCTCGTGTCTGACCCTATCACGAAGCAGGCGGTGGTGATTGATCCGGTGTTGAATTACGATCATAAATCAGGAGAGGCATCGGTTGCCTCTGCGAACGCAATATTGAATAAGGCGGCGGAAGAAAATTTTCTTATCAGCATGGTTCTTGAGACCCACGTGCACGCTGATCATCTTTCAGGCGCACCTTACATCAAATTGAAAACCGGCGCCAAAGTTGCAATTGGTGAACACATCAAAGATGTGCAGCAAATTTTTAGGCCAATCTTCAATGCGATGGATGTCTCGGGCGAAGGCAGCGAGTTTGATGTTCTCCTCAAAGATTGTGATCATTTTAAGATTGGTAATCTTGATGTTGAAGTAATCGCCACACCGGGCCATACGCCCGCCTGTGTATCCTTTAAAATAGGTGATGCCGTGTTTGTTGGTGACACCTTATTCATGCCAGACTATGGCACCGCACGGG
>CAXTKN010000252.1:0-3339 GCA_964244805.1 uncultured Aestuariivirga sp. | reverse complement strand
AGTTCAAATCTGATCTTTGTAGTAAAGTTGGATTCCCGCCTGCGCGGGAATGACGGTTTTTAGTGTAGCACCCCAAAATGTGGGAGGTTTAGGTAATCGTTACATCTTGCCCCAGATTTTCTTATATTCGTTTTGATAGCCGTTGCCGGGATCAAAGCCGTTCTTCGGGCCGCCGTCGAATTCGACGTTGGCTTTGGTTACAACATGAAGTGGCGACACATAGCCTGACCATGCCTCACCAGCTATGGCGCGGTTCAACTCATCCACCAATTGCCAGCCTTGCAAGTTCAGTGGCTCAGCCACTGTTGCGGCTTGATATTGGCCAGAACGAATGCGTTGATAAGCAGATTCAGAACCGTCCCCTGCTGATACGTTCGATGGCGCTTGGCCGGAACCGGCAATGCCAGCGGCTTGCAGTGATGGGCCCATGAAATCGAAGTAGAGATCATTGATTGCCATCGAATGCGTCCACTTTGCACCATGCTTTTGCAGCAGTGACGTTGTGAGTTGTGGCATGCGCTGCGAGGTTTCAGCGATGGGTGTATCGACCCATTCAACTGTGGTGCCGCCCAGCTTTTCGATCACTTCCTGCATCTTCTTTGCCTTGGCAATGGCGATGGCATAGGTTGAGTCAGTGAAATAGATGCAGCCGGGTTTGCCCTTGGCATCAATGTATGCCCACATCGCTGCAGCTGTTGAAACCTGCATCGGATCAGTTGTCACGTTGGCATAAATGCCAAGATCAGGCGATGGTCCCGTGGTTGGCGAGGAATGCCAAGTGACCACCGGAATGTTTGCAGCCTTCGCTGCCGCCATGCCTGTTGCTTGTTCAGTCGTATCAAAGCCTGAAACGATGATGCCATTTGGCTTCAAAGCAAGCGCTTGACCAAATGCAGCAGCGCGGCCATCAACTGAACCCGCGCCGTCAATGGTCTTTACAGTCCAGCCAATTGCAGCGCAGGCCTCTTCTGCACCCTTGGATGAACCCAAGATGCCACCGTTCTTCATATCGCCAGCAAGAATGACAATTGATTTTCCTTCTTGGGCTTTAGGGCCAGTTGTCGGGCCATCCCACTTGTCAGCTTTCATGGCATATTTATCCACGATAGCTTGTGCGTCTGACATTGAATCAGCGAACACAACTTCAGTCAACATTGGCACTGTGAAACCCAGTGCGATGCCACGCTTCAATAAATCTCTACGATCCATAATTCACTCCCATTATAATCTATTTTGATACCTTTTGGGCGGCACCGCGTTTGCGTTGGGCGTAACCTGCTATGCCAATGGCAATAAGCAGCGTTGCGCCGTTGAACATCGGTTCCACCCAAAAGGAACCGCCGAATTGCTGAATGCCAGAAATGCCGACAGCAAGAATTGCCACCCCAATCAAAGTACCCCAGACATTCACACGTCCAGGTTTGATTGTGGTGGAACCTAGGAATGCGCCCACCAATGCGGGCAGCAAATATTCAAGACCGACACTGGCTTGACCAATGCGGAGTTTGGATGCGAGCAGCACGCCCGCAACTGCGGTGAGCACACCCGAAGCGACGAAAGAGCCCATCACGAATTTGCGCACGGGAATGCCGTTCAGCGCTGCGGCCTTGGGGCTGGCGCCAATGGCATAAAGATAGCGGCCCAGCGGCGTGTATTCAAAAATCACGTACATGACCACGGCCAGAGCAAGAACATAGTAACCAGCAATGGGTAGACCGAAAACGAATGTGGCATTGAGTGCATAAAAGCCATCTGGCACAACGCCCACAATCTGACGACCACCCGAATGCCAAAGTGCGATCGCATAAAGAATTGTGCCAGTGCCCAGTGTTGCGATGAACGAGTCAATTTTGGCCACCTCAACGAGAAGGCCGTTGAGCACACCCATTAAAGCACCAAGGCACAGTACGATCAGAACGGCCAAAGGCCATGGTACATGGAAAATGGTCTGCAAACTGAGCGCCAGAATATGCCATAGTACAATACCGTAACCCACAGTGAGATCGATGCGGCCCGCAGCCATGGGGATCATGGCGGCGAGAGATAGAATTGCGATGATGGATTTGTCAAAGATGATGGACCGCAAGTTCAACAGCGTTGGGAAAGTATCTGGCAATAAAATGGAAAATAGCAGCATCAACAAAATTGTAAGCAAGACCAAACCATAAACTGGAATCCAGCGTCCAAGCTTTTGGGCCAAACTCAAATTTTGCAACTCATGCCGCGTCGGTTCTAAAGCTGTGGATTGGATGGAGTTCATTATGCAGCCTCTGATGCCGATGCAGTGTGGATAAGATTTTCAGTTGTAAGGTTTTTGCCCGAGATTTCGGCGGTGATGACCCCGCGCGAAAATACGAGCGCACGGTGACAAATATTAGCCACTTCCTCAAAATCAGTTGAGACAACGATGACGGTGAGGCCATTCTCCAAAGCCTTGGCAATCAGCCGGTAAATTTCGGCTTTAGCTCCAACATCCACACCTGCTGTTGGATCTTCTGCAATCAACACGCGCCGCCCTGTGGCCAGCCACCGTCCCACAACAACCTTCTGCTGATTGCCACCTGACAAGGCCTCTACCGGCAAATGCGGATCATTGGGGCGAAGGCCCACCGTGTGACCGATTTCACGCGCTGCCTCGGCCTCAGAGAACGGCGTCATGAAAGACATTAGAGTTCGGCCTATCGACCAGGGGTTGAGAAATGTGTTTTCACGGATTGAAAGTGATAATGCCACACTTTCTTCCGTGCGGTCTCGCGCCACCAGGCCAATGCCTTGATTGAGTGCAGCCTCAGGCGAAGTGAGATCAAGCTTCTTGCCATCAAGCGTCACTGTTCCTTCATGTTCAATTGCACCAAACAGCGCCCGACCCACCGCCTCTTGGCCTGCACCGCGCAAACCAACAAGCCCCAACACTTCGCCTTCACGCGCTGAAAAAGAAATTGGCCCCACATCAAATGTGCAAAGCGCAGAAACCTTCAATGTCTCTGCCCCATCGCGCTTAGCGCCCCGGTGATAAAGCTCTTTAACCTCGCGCCCCACGATCATATTCACGAGCGCAGCAGGCGAAGTTGATTTCACAGGCGTATCGCCCACCAATTTGCCATCACGCAAGACAGCAACACGGTCGGCCAATTTAAAAATCTCGTCTAATCTGTGCGACACATAAATCATGCCCACGCCGCGCGCCTTCAACCCGCGCAACACAGTAAATAAACGCTCCACCTCATCAGCAGGCAAACTCGCCGTGGGTTCATCGAGCACCAGAACATCAGCATCCGTCGCCAATGCCCGCGCAATCGCCACCAATGATTTTTCAGTACGGCTTAAATCTTGAATGCG
>CAXTKN010000251.1:0-3344 GCA_964244805.1 uncultured Aestuariivirga sp. | reverse complement strand
GCCCAATACATTGGCGCGCGGAAATCAATCGAGCCGCCCCACATGGTGGCGATCCAAGAGAAAATCTTAACGCCCGTTGGCACAGCAATGATCATAGTTGCGGCGACGAAGTATGCTTGTGTATCGGCATCAAGGCCCACGGTATACATGTGATGCGCCCAAACCACGAAACCAACCACGCCGATTGCGACCATGGCATAGGCCATGCCGAGATAACCAAACACGGGCTTCTTCGAGAACGTTGAAATCACTTGGCTGATGATGCCAAAGCCCGGCAAAATCAAAATATAAACTTCAGGGTGACCAAAGAACCAGAAAAGATGTTGGAACAGCAATGGATCGCCGCCCTTTGATGGCACAAAAAATGAAGTGCCGAAGTTACGGTCGGTCAACAGCATGGTGATAGCGCCAGCCAGAACTGGCAGCGATAACAATAGCAAGAACACTGTGACGAGAACAGACCACACAAACAATGGCATTTTGTGAAGTGTCATGCCGGGGGCGCGCATGTTGAAAATTGTGGTGATGAAATTAATTGCGCCAAGAATTGAAGACGCACCGGCCAAATGGATCGACAGAATCGCAAAATCCATCGCTGGGCCGGGTGAGCCTGCTGTCGAAGACAGAGGTGGATAAATTGTCCAACCGCCGCCAACGCCATACATTCCCGATGGCCCTTCAACGAACATCGAAGTCATCAGCAATAAGAAAGCCGGGATTAACAACCAGAAAGAGATGTTATTCATGCGTGGGAAAGCCATGTCGGGCGCGCCAATCATCAACGGCACAAACCAATTGCCAAAGCCGCCGATCATCGCGGGCATGACCATGAAGAAGATCATGATGAGGCCGTGTGCCGTCACGAACACGTTATACATTTGCATGCCGTTATCGATGGCTGCATCGCCAGTCACGCCGTAAACCATTCGGGCAAGACCGTGGAAAATCTGAATGCCAGGTTGCTGTAATTCCATCCGCATTAAAACAGAAAGGAAGCCGCCGAGCACACCAGACATGATAGCAAACCAGAGATACATGGTGCCGATGTCTTTGTGGTTCGTCGAATAAACATAACGACGCCAGCCCGTTGGATCGTGTGAGTGCTCTTCGTGGGCGTGTTCGTCTTTTGCTGCGTAAGCCATTGCCATGATTATTAGCCTCTCAAATTAGTTTGAAGCGACGGCTGGATTGGCCGGCTTAATCGTTTTCAAAAATTTCTGCATATCATCGGCGTTCGGGGAAGTTTTCACCATATCGGCCCATTTTGCCAAAGTGGAATCGTCTACCGCCCACACCTCGATTGGCATTTGTGAATGATATTTACCGCACAGCGTGTAGCACTCGCCATAGTAAATACCAGCCTTGGTGACCTTAAACCAGTCTTCGTTCAACCGACCGGGAATGGCATCCATTTGCATGCCAAAGGATGGAACTGCCCAACCGTGAATAATGCCTTCAGGGTCAGATGTCACAATCAACTTTACGACCTTGTTGACAGGAACCAGAACTGGAACATCTGTCGAGAGAAGATATGGCTGGCCGTCTTTTTCCGCCTCTTCTTTGGTTTTCAGATAGGATGTGAATGTCACTTTTGGTGTCTTATCGTCGTTCAAACCGAGATCAGGATATTCATATGTCCAATTCCACTGTGGATTGCCGATAACTTTAATTGTCATATCAGCTGCTGGGATATCGCGTTGCTTATAAAGCAAGCGGAAGGACGGAACAGCAATCACCACCAGAATGAGAACCGGGATTACTGTCCAAAGCACTTCAATCAATGTGTTGTGCGTGGTTTTTGAAGGGATTGGATTTGCCTTCGCGTTAAACTTAAAGATAACAGTGAGCAAAAGACCCAGCACAAACACGGTGATCAAAGTAATGATAACCAGCAACATATTATGGAAAGAGATGATGTCATCCATAACCGGAGTGACTGAATCTTGCATCCCCAACTGCCAATCGACAGCTTTGCCCGCTTCCGCAAACGCAACTGTGGGCAAAAGCCAGGCTGTAATTGCGGCCAAAGCACCAAATATGTTATTGATCTTGCTTGTCATTGACTCATTTTCCTCAAATCATACACTGACCCAACCCCAGCGCATGCCATCCCGTTTTCAAGGGACTCTTATCGCGCGCTGGTTCACCACATTCTACGTCCAGTCGCAACAGGAAGCGGCGCGGCAAAACGTCATTGTATTATGCGCATGGACCAAACCTGAATTCTGCCTCATTTCACTGTGATTTGGCTTGTAACACTTACTCTGTAGCTATGAAAAATCCGGTTGTTTTCGGTTTTGCCGCAGTTTATGAGCAAAATCAAATTTAACTCAAAGGAAAATGCGAATCGTGAAATCCACTTCGGTTTGCCAATTGGCATTGGTCGCAACATTATCTGGTTTTATGGCTGTATCGGCATTTGCTCAGGATGCAACTCAGCCGCCGGTGCCACCCAAGGGCCTTGGGCCGCGTAAAGATGTTAAACCACAAGCGGCGCCTGATGCAGCCGGACAAGCCGCTGCTCCTAAAGTTGAAACGATAGCGACGCATGGCCTATGGCAGATCCAGTGTTCCGAACTTCCGCCGCCCGCAGCTGGCCAGCCTTCACCCGGCAAATCTTGCGGTATGACGCAGGTTGTGAAAAGCGACAAGAATGAGAATATCGGCATGTCCCTCATCATCAACCGTGTGAAACAAGGGGCTAAAAAACAAACGATGATGCGCGCCCTTGTTCCAATTGGAGTTTATTTGCCAACTGGTGTGGCCATGGAAATTGATGGCGCTGCCCTTGAAGGCCGTATGAGCTTTACCCGCTGTAACCCTCGCGCTTGCGAAGGCTTTGGCGAAGCGTCTGACACCACCATGAAGAAATTCATGAAGGGTCAGTTTGCGACGTTCTATATTTATGACCGTCCCGGCAATGGCTATCCCCTGAAAGTGGCCCTTGAGGGTTTTGCACAGGGCATTGCCGATCTGGATAAAATGCAGCCCTAAAAATAAAATGCCGCACTCACTGGAAGGTTGCGCGCGGTTTGCTTATGTAGAGGCATGAGCAAACAATCTGATTTATCCGTTTTTGGCGCAGATGCTGCGCAATCCATCATTTCTGACGCTTTGGCGCATGCCGATGACGGGGAAATTTTTATCGAACGCCAGCAAAGCGAAAACCTGGTGTTTGATGATGGTCGCTTAAGGTCCGCCAGTTTTGACGAATCCGAAGGGTTCGGCCTTCGCGCGGTTTCAGGCGAGATGGCAGCTTATGCCCATTCATCAGATTTGAGCATTGAAGCACTGAAGCGTGCGGCGGCCACTGTCAAAACTGCAATGACGGCTGATAGACCTGC
>CAXTKN010000250.1:0-3357 GCA_964244805.1 uncultured Aestuariivirga sp. | reverse complement strand
CCGCTTTTTTATACAGGCGGCGGCGTGATCAATTCCGGCCCACGCGCTTCCAAATTGCTGCGCGAATTTGTCGAGCTGACAGGCATTCCCATCACCTCCACCTTGATGGGCCTCGGCGCTTATCCCGCATCGGGCAAAGAATGGCTGGGCATGCTTGGCATGCACGGCACCTATGAAGCCAACATGGCCATGCATGATTGCGATGTGATGATCAATGTGGGCGCAAGGTTTGATGACCGCATCACCGGGCGCTTGGATGCCTTTGCACCCAACTCCAAAAAAATCCATATTGATATTGATCCCTCATCAATCAATAAAGTTGTGCGCGTGGCTGTGCCGGTGATTGCCGATGTGGCCGCGGCTTTGGAAGCGATGATTGCATCATGGAAGAAGCATAAGCACGCGCTCGATCATAAGGCGCTATCTTCGTGGAAAGCTGAGATTGGCAAATGGAAAGCCGTCGACTCGCTCAAATATCGCAGCAACAAAGATGTTATTATGCCGCAATACGCCATTGAGCGGCTGTTCGCGCTGACCAAAGACATGGACACATACATCACCACCGAGGTGGGCCAGCACCAGATGTGGGCGGCGCAATTCTATCGCTTTGAAGAACCGAACCGCTGGATGACATCTGGTGGCCTTGGAACCATGGGCTACGGCCTTCCCGCCGCCGTCGGTGTGCAAGCGGCGCATCCCAAATCATTGGTGATTGATATTGCTGGCGATGCCTCTGTGCAGATGACCATCCAAGAATTCTCGACTGCCATTCAATATAAATTGCCGATCAAGATTTTCATTTTGAATAATCAATATATGGGCATGGTGCGCCAGTGGCAGCAATTGCTGCACGGCAATCGCTTGAGTGAATCATATTCCGAAGCCTTGCCGGATTTTGTGAAACTTGCTGAGGCTTATGGCGGTGTGGGTATGCGCTGTGAAAAACCGGGCGAACTTGATGATGCCATTAAAGCGATGATCGCTTCGCCGCATCCGGTGATTTTCGATTGCCGCGTGGCCAATCTGGCCAATTGCTTCCCAATGATTCCGTCTGGCAAGGCGCATAATGAAATGTTGTTGGGTGCAGATGTAACGGACGAAGAAGTAGGCAGCGCTATTGATGCCAAGGGCAAGGCTCTGGTTTAAGGACAACGATGATGAACGCACATAAAGAAGCATCTGGCTCAGCCTACTTCATCGATACGAAGAAGTTAGAGATCAACACACACACACTGGCCGTGGTCGCCGAAAACCAACCGGGCGTCTTGGCCCGCATCATCGGCCTATTTGCCGGGCGAGGTTACAATATTGACTCGCTCACAGTCTCGGAAACCGAACATGAAAAACATGTTTCGCGTTTTACGATTGTGACCAGCGGAACCGCGCCCGTGGTTGCTCAAATCAAAGCGCAGCTGGAACGCATGGTTTTGGTCCATTCCGTTGCTGATCTCACGCTGCAAGGAAACTTCCTCGCCCGTGAATTGGCCATGGTGAAAGTATCAGGCGAGGGCGACAAACGCGTCGAGGCACTGCGCTTGGCTGACGCCTTCCGCGCGCGCGTGGTCGATGCTTCGACTGATAGCTTCGTGTTCGAACTCACAGGCAAGCCCGATAAGATCGACCAGTTCATATCGCTGATGGTGCCACTTGGGTTGGTCGAAGTCTCGCGCACAGGGGTTGCTGCCATCAGTCGCGGGCTTGAGGCGATGAAGGTTTGAAACTTTTTACCGCGTCTTTCACGAATCAATAAGCTAAACTTCCTCGCGATCATGAACGCGCAACGCACTATAACTTAACGTTGCGCCTTTTTGCTGCTTGAACGCTAGTTTAACGAACCAGTTTTCAATTTTTTCAAGAAGCTGATCGTTCGTTTGCCATCACATGCGCAAAATCTAACGTGTCAGGCACCGAATGTGCTTGAATTAACCAATCATTAACCAAATAAATGACACAACTAATAGTATTGTAGGTATGTTGCATACGCGTAATACGAGCATTACTTGTGTCTATTAAAGGGAAACACCATGGCAAACGAGTTAGAGGGCATACAAATTGAAAACGACGTTTTTGAGGAACGCAAACGAATGATAGCACATCAAATGTGGGAAGACGAAGGCCAGCCTGAAGGGCAAGCCGAGCGACATTGGAGTCAAGCCTGTTTGGTCATAATGACTTTGACGGACGATCAAGACATTGTGAATCCGGAATGGCTAAGGCCGCAAGATCAGAACCGAGCCTCGAAAAAACTTATCGAAGCTCAAGTTCCTGCGGCCGAAATCAATTATGGGGCCGCCAAGCACATACCAACGCCAACGCCACTCTCGACGTTGGAAGAACTCAAAAATCGGGTTCTGAAGCGCACGGCCGCTTAGAAATAGCTTAGGGGGCTGAGCTGCCCTCGCTCAAATTTGGGCGAGGGCATAATTTATTTTAGGGCTTTAAAGTGGTCTGGCGACAATAGGGACAATTGGAACGTAGAAACCCAAACTTCGTCCTGCTAATGAACAGCTATGACCTGCAAACTCTCCGTCAACGTCAACGCTATCGCTTACCTCCGCAACCGCCGCGATGTGCCTTGGCCATCGCTCGAAGGACTGGGCCGTATCGCGCTTCAGGCGGGTGCCGTCGGCTTGACCATTCATCCACGCCCCGATGAACGCCACATTCGCTATGCCGATGTGCCAGTTCTGCGTGATCTGATCCGCAATGAATTTCCCGGTCGTGAGTATAATATCGAAGGCTATCCGGATGAACGGTTCCTTGAACTCTGCGAAGAAAACAAGCCCGATCAAGTGACATTAGTTCCAGATTTGCCGGGGCAGGGCACTTCGGACCATGGTTGGAATTTTGCTCAGAGCGGAAATCTCTTACTGCCCATCATCCAACGCTTGAAATCAAAAGGCATGCGCGTGGCTTTGTTTGTTGATCCTGATCCATCGCAACCCGCACTAGCCAAAGCCACTGGTGCCGACCGCATCGAAATCTTCACGGGCCCTTATGGCGGCGCTTTGGACGAAGCCACGATGAAACTCGAATTGGCCAAAGTGATCGCCACAGGGAAAGCCGCTGCCAAAGTTGGAATCGACCTCAACGCTGGCCACGATCTAACGCGCGAAAATCTGCCGCGCCTCGTCGAAGCCTTGCCCAATCTTAAAGAAGTCTCCATCGGCCACGCCATCACCGCAGATGCAATGACATTTGGAATGGCCGAAACTGTGCGGATGTTTCGTGAGTCGATCGGTGATGTTTCGTGATTGACTAGCTTTATTAATCTAACCAATTATCGTCATCCCCGCGCAGGCGGGGAACCAACTTTCAACAGGTCGAATGCAGCTAAGTTGGGTTCCCGCCTGCGCG
>CAXTKN010000249.1:0-3358 GCA_964244805.1 uncultured Aestuariivirga sp. | reverse complement strand
GAAGCTATTGCGCAAGTGCGCATGCGGGCGGCGCGTTTGGGACTTGATGATGCACCAGTTTTGTTGGCGGCTGAAACCAATGTGTCCGACATCATCGCCACATTGAATGATGGGCCTGTGCCATCTGTCGTGGTCATCGACTCGGTGCAAACCCTTTGGTCACCTGTCATTGAATCGGCACCGGGCACTGTCTCGCAGTTGAAAGCAGGCTCTGAAGCATTGGTGCGCTATGCCAAGACCAAGGGCGCATGTGTGTTGCTGGTTGGCCACGTCACCAAGGATGGCCAGATTGCTGGGCCAAAGGTGATCGAGCATTTGGTTGATACCGTGCTGTATTTTGAAGGCGACCGTGGCCATCAATTCCGCATTTTGCGCGCGGTTAAAAATCGCTTCGGCCCAACTGATGAAATCGGCGTTTTCGAAATGTCGGATGGTGGCCTCAAAGAAGTCACCAACCCGTCTCGGCTTTTTATGGGCGGCTCTGAACACCCTGCCCCCGGCACTGCGGTTTTCGCAGGTGTGGAAGGCACAAGACCTCTGCTGGTTGAAGTTCAAGCCCTTGTTGCACCATCGCCCTTGGGCACGCCGCGCCGCACGGCGGTGGGTTGGGACACAACAAGGCTCAACATGATTCTCGCCGTGCTTGATGCGCGGGCGGGCGTTTCACTCTCGAATCATGACGTTTATTTAAATGTGGCAGGCGGGCTTCGCTTGAAGGAAACGGCGGTCGATTTAGCCGTGGCGGCGGCCTTGCTATCGTCTTTGTCAGACACGGTAATTCCACATGGCACAGTGCTTTTTGGAGAAATAGCACTTTCCGGAGCCATCCGCCCCGTCGGCCAAACCGAAGCACGGCTGAAAGAAGCCCAAAAACTGGGCCAAACTGATGCTGTGATCGCCGACCAAGGTGAAAAGGCTTTAAAAGGCACAATTACTACGAAACAACTCTCCACTGTGGCTGACCTTGTGGCCTGGGTGGCGAGCCGTTCCAAGGGCCTGCGCCGCATCGCTTGAATTAGGCAAAGAATAGCCTAGAACCTTGATCAAGAGTTTCATATATAGACGGCTTATCCAACCGGAACAGATTCATGTCCTTTCAAATCCTTGACTTCGTCCTCTTTGGCATCATGTTCATCTCAGGCATCTTGGCCTTGGCGCGCGGCTTTACCCGCGAAGTGCTATCGCTCGTGGCATGGGGCGTTGCAGGTATCGCCGCCTATTTTGCCATCAAGCAGCAAAAGCTCCTTGATCTGGCAATGCCCTATGCTGGAAAGCCGATTATCGCCACGATCGCTGTGGGCCTGATTGTTTTTGTGATCGTGATGGTCATCGTCTCAATTATTGGTGTTAAAATTTCAGATCGCGTGGTCGATAGCCGGGTTGGAGCATTTGATCGCACACTGGGTTTCCTTTATGGTTTGGCGCGCGGCTTGGTACTAGTCGCCATCGCTTATTTATTTTATGGATGGTTGACTCCGAGCGACCGCCAGGAAGATTGGGTCAGGAAGGCGCAATCACTTCCAATCATCGCGCAAGTCGGCAACGTGCTTTTAGGCTTCGTGCCCGCCGATATTGCTGACACATTGTCGAAGACCACACAAATCAGCAACCCACAGGGTTCTATTACTAAAACTGTTGAGGCCCCTGCTGATCCAGGAACAACTGTTACGGCCGGCCAAGCCAAGGGTCTTGATAATCTGATCGAAGGCAAAACCACGGACGGAAAAGTTGATCAACCGGCATTTGGCCAAGAGGGGACCAAAACCCCATGATTGATGACCAAGACCTTGATGGCGATACGCTGCGCGAAGAGTGCGGCGTGTTTGGTATTTTCGGTCATCCTGATGCAGCAGCGTTAACAGCACTTGGCCTCCATGCGCTGCAACATCGCGGCCAAGAGGCAGCGGGCATCGTGAGCTATGACGGCGAACGCTTCCACACCGAACGCCGCATGGGATTGGTGGGCGATCATTTCTCATCCGATAAAATCATCAACCGCCTGAAGGGCACGCAGGCTATGGGCCATGTGCGCTATTCAACAACCGGCGAAACAATTTTGCGCAATGTGCAGCCGCTCTTTGCCGAACTCGCAGTGGGCGGCATAGCGGTGGCCCACAACGGCAATCTCACCAATGGCCTCACGCTGCGCCGCGAGTTGATTGCATCGGGAGCAATATATCATTCCACCTCCGACACCGAAGCCATCCTCCATCTTGTGGCGCGTTCGAAAAAGAACCGGATGATCGAGCGTTACATTGATGCGTTGCGCAGCCTTGAAGGCGCATATGCTTTGGTGTCGCTAACCAACAAAAAGCTGATCGGCGCGCGCGATCCACTTGGCATCCGACCACTGATGCTGGGCGAACTCAATGGTGCTTACATTTTGTGTTCTGAAACTGTTGCCCTCGATATTATCGGCGCAAAATTTGTGCGCGAAATTGAAAACGGCGAAGTGGTTGTGATTTCTGAACATGGCATTGAATCTCTGCATCCATTTCCGCGCCAAAAGCCACGCCCGTGCATTTTTGAATATATCTATTTCTCGAGGCCCGATTCAATTCTCGGCGGCAGGTCAGTTTATAATGTGCGCAAAAATACCGGCATACAGCTAGCTTTGGAAGCGCCCGCCAATGCCGATGTGGTTGTGCCCATTCCAGATTCTGGTGTTCCCGCTGCACTGGGTTATGCACAAGCACTTGGCATTCCCTTTGAGCTGGGCATCATCCGCAATCATTATGTGGGCCGCACTTTTATTGAGCCGACACAACACATCCGCTCACTGGGCGTGAAGTTAAAACACAACGCCAATCGCGCCGTGATCGCGGGCAAACGGGTCGTTTTAGTCGATGACTCAATCGTGCGCGGCACGACATCAATCAAGATTGTGAAGATGATGTATGAAGCAGGCGCCAAAGAAGTGCACATGCGGATTGCTTCGCCGCCGATAAAGTTTCCTGATTACTACGGCATTGATACGCCTGAACAAAAATCTCTGTTGGCGGCAAGCCACTCGCTGGAAGAAATGCGCAAATTTATTGGCGTGGATTCACTGGCTTTTGTTTCTGTGGACGGCATTTACAAAGCTGCTGGCTATGAGGGCCGCGACAATGTTCACCCGCAATTTACTGATCATTGTTTTACCGGCGATTACCCCACGCACTTGACAGATTTGATCGGCGAGAGCGCCAAGCAACAGCTTTCACTTTTGGCTGAAGCGGGCTGAAGTTTTTGTTTCCTATGATTTTACTTTTTTCGACCGTCATTCCCGCGAAGGCGGGAATCTCTGTTTTCTAGCCTCAAACGCAGATGCCCGCCTTCGCGGGCATGACGGTAATTTAATTTGGATATCAATTCTATG
>CAXTKN010000248.1:0-3377 GCA_964244805.1 uncultured Aestuariivirga sp. | reverse complement strand
GAATAAGTTTCAACGTCACCAATGCCGTAAATGCAGGACACGGAAGCAACCACGATTACATCATCACGCTCTAAAAGCGCCCGCGTGGCCGAGTGGCGCATACGGTCGATCTGTTCGTTGATGGCGGATTCCTTCTCGATGTAAGTGTCGGTGCGCGCAACATAGGCTTCAGGTGTGTAGTAATCGTAATACGAAACGAAATATTCGACCGCGTTATTCGGGAAGAATTGTTGGAATTCGCCATAAAGCTGCGCCGCCAAAGTTTTATTGGGTGCCATAATCAGGGCAGGGCGCTGTGTGGCTTCGATGATCTTGGCAACAGTGAAAGTTTTGCCGGATCCAGTAACACCCAGAAGCACCTGATCACGATCATGCGCGTTAACGCCTGCAACAAGCTCTTTGATGGCTGTCGGTTGATCGCCCTTGGGTTCAAACTCCGAAACCACTTCCAAACGTTTACCACCTTCGGATTTCGGCGGCTTGGGCGGCTTATATGGCACATAGGCGGGGATGACACCAATTTCAGGCCGCAAAGCCTCTAAACCAGCCCGCGCCGTTTCCGGCAGCTCATAACCCTCAAGCGCAGGCTGAGGAGCCTCCGCGAATCCACCTTCTTGCCTTGAATGTCCCATGGATAAGATATAATGCGCCAAGCCTGAATGCGAAAGAGCGCTACTGACACATGCTGTCAGCAATAAACGAAAAACTTCAACATTGCTCACCTAAGAAATTTTTGCTCAACTTATTAGGCTTTCGAAGGATATTGTCATGAAATACAAAGCAATTGTTGTAATTACCATTGTAACTGTGATTGCCGCTAGCAGTGCGGCAATTGCACGGATAAAATATGCGGGCGGCGATGGTTCCAGTATGGCCAAACGGATTATAATTTTGGGTGCGCATGGCGAAGCGGACGGCGTGCGGTCAGAATATGATTGGCTGCGCAAGTTCAGGCCTTCATGCCAGCGAGGCGGCCAGTCGCTGGCAAAGTCTGGTTCACATTTCATTGATATCCTGGATATCCGATGCAATGGTAGGCAACAGAGTGTGTATTTCGATATTACAAGATTTTTTGGAAAAATCTGAGCAACTTTCTCTTAGCGCAAGCTGGTGCATTTTCATAAATTCACCTGCTTTACGTGAATGTCATAAAGCCTTCCTCACAGCGCGCTAATTGCTGGAACAAAACGTCAGCGCAGACAGTTGCTGATAAAATATGTACGATTAATCAAATCTGAACGCGTTTTGCTGCATTGCAAAAAAATAAGGTGCAACGGAAACAATATGGTTTAATCGTCTCAGCTCTATTAGGCATGGAAAATTATATGAAATTGCGCCGTTTAATTGGTTCACTGTTGGTTTGCGCGGTGCTGGTCGCTGCCTATTTGACTCAAGCCCAATGGCTGCCTCAAGCAACTGCGCTTTGGCAATCAAAATTCGGCAGCGCAAAAACCACAGCCAGTGCAGATGCAACTGGCAGTGGAGCTAAGAAGAAGGGTGGCGCGGGGCAGATAACGGTTATTGTTGCAAAAGCTGAAATCGGTAATCTCCCTATCACCCGGCAAACCATCGGAACGATTGTGCCCATTGCTACATCCGTTCTCACCAGCTCCTCATCGGGCATTTTGTCTGAAGTGTTGATGAAGGATGGAGCTTCGGTAAAAAAAGGCGATTTGATCGCCCATCTCGACACCAGAACCATTGACGCAACTATCGTCAAGGACAAAGCCATACTGCTTCGCGATCAAGCCACGTTGCAAAATTCTTTGATCACTTCAAAGCGCGCAAAGGAACTTCTGGCCAAGGGCCTGAACAGTCAACAGGCAGGCAACGATGCCGACACGGCTTCCCAAGTTGCCGCCGCAACGGAAAATTATGATCGCGCCGTGTTGGCGGCCGATCAAGTTACCCTTTCTTTGACGGAAATTCGCGCCCCCTTTGATGGCAAGCTCGGCACCATTCTGCTTTCACCTGGGGCCTTTGTTGCTCCCGGCACGTCGGTTGCGACAATTATGCAACTCGATCCCGTTTACGCCGAATTTGCATTGCCAGACCGTGATGCGGAGTTAATCCATAAATCATTTGCCGATGGCACACTCACCGTTGATGTTGCAGCCCAATCCAAGGCAAAGCCGCAAACCGTGAAAGGCCCCATCGTATTTGTCGATACCAGCGTTGATAGCAATTCGGGCACTTTTAAAATGCGCGCAGAAATTCCAAATGCCGACATGACATTTTTGAGCGGACAGGCCATTAACGTCGACGTGACTGCTGGTGCAATCGAAAATCTTGTTCTGGTGCCCAATCAAGCCGTAACGCCAACTTCCAGCGGCAGTGCTGTCTATATCGTGAAGCAGGATAACACCATTGAAGTAAGACCCGTTGAGATCGCTCTGCGTGGAGATCAAATGGCGGGGATTGCCAAAGGTCTGAGCGCTGGCGAGCAAGTTGTCATCGAAGGCCAAATCAATTTGGTGAATGGTTCACCTGTTAAGATCGGCTCTGCCACACCAGCCAAAAATGCGACGTCTGCCAATACGACCAAACAAAAGAAACCCAAATCAAACGCAGAAGAAACCGCGCAGAGCACAGCACCGTGAGTATTTCCGCTTTATTCATCAGACGCCCCGTTGCCACAATCCTCATGATGCTGGCTATACTGTTTGGTGGTCTGGCGGCTTATTCAAAATTGCCTGTCGCCGCTTTGCCCCAGGCCGATTTTCCAACAATTAACGTGTCCGCAAATCTCGCAGGCGCATCACCCGACACCATGGCCAGTTCCGTGGCCACGCCTCTGATCAAACAGTTCCAAACCATTGACGGGATAGACACAATCACTGCGCGTTCAGATTTGGGCAGCTCGAACATTACCATCCAATTTAATCTCACCCGCAATATTGATGCCGCCGCCGCAGATGTGCAAGCCGCCATCAGCCGCGCGCAGAGACAATTGCCTGCCAATCTCACCACACCGCCCAGTTACCGTAAAGCCAACCCTGCCAGTGCTCCCGTATTATTTCTAGCGCTGACCAGCGATGGCGCACCTTTGACCAAGATGGATGACATGGCGCAGAATGTGATTGCGCCTGCTCTCTCAACAATCACAGGTGTTGCCCAAGCGCAAATCTTTGGTTCGAAAACCTATGCCGTGCGCGTTGAGGTCGACCCCGATAAACTGGCATCGCGCGGTCTGTCACTGAACCAAGTGTCGCAAGCCTTGAAAGTCGCAAACGATCAAACGCCTTTGGGATCATTTCAAACTGACAGTCAGTCAATGACGATTGATTCCCAGACGCAACGCACCAGTGCCGAGACTTTTAAAACACTGATCATCGCCCGCTCGAATGGGGCTTCGGCCAGACTTGGTGATGTGGCCA
>CAXTKN010000247.1:0-3388 GCA_964244805.1 uncultured Aestuariivirga sp. | reverse complement strand
CTGGGGCGCATTGTTTGGAGAAAGCTCAGGGCGGACGCGGCATGTTGCTGGGTGGTGTGCCTGGCGTTGCACCAGCAAAAGTTGTGATTTTAGGTGGCGGCGTAGTGGGCACAAATGCTGCTGTCATCGCACTTGGCATGGGCGCTGATGTGACTATCATTGAGCGCAGCACAGACCGCATGGAAGATTTGGTGGCGCGGTTTGGGCTTGGCGTGAAAACACTATACTCCACACAAGGCGCAATAGAAGACGAATGTGCGGCGGCTGATTTGGTGATTGGCGGCGTGCTTATTCCGGGTGCGGCTGCGCCAAAGCTGGTGACCAAGGCGATGTTGAAAGATTGGAAGCCAGGTTCAGTGTTCGTGGATGTGGCAATCGACCAAGGCGGCTGTGCTGAAACTTCGCATGCCACCACACATGCAGATCCAACTTATGTCGTTGATAACGTTATTCACTACTGCGTGGCTAATATGCCAGGCGGTGTGGCGCGCACTTCGACATTTGCACTCAATAACGTGACACTTCCCTTTGCGATGGCGATTGCCAACAAGGGTTGGAAGAAGGCGTTGGCTGATGACGTGCATCTGCGTAATGGCCTCAACGTTGCTGCGGGCCATGTGACTTACAAAGCTGTGGCTGATGATTTGGGTTATACTTACAAGTCAGCAGAGAGCGCAATCGTCTAAGGTTTCGTCTTCAAATAGTAGTTGGCATTCTTGCCATAGATCAGCCCGCGCAGAACACGCCGGGCTGTTTCTGTTTTGCGTAAAGGATCAATCACCAAACGCACTGCATCATGTGCTAATACCTTGGCGGCATCCATAGTCGGTGAAACACCGGGGCCGCGCTGTGGCATGCCAAAACGGCGCAGGGTGCCGTTCATCAGGCGAATTTTATTGAGGCGCAGAACCTCCGGTGTTTTCCATGTCATGGCCATGGAAATTGAATAGGTGTTGCCAGTGTTCACCCAATGCGGAATCATATAGGGCATGTGCACTGCATCGCCGGGTTTGAGCGTATGCAGCGTGGCGCGTTCTTCGAACCAAGTTTCATAGTTGCGGTTACGATGACGGCTTGGCGAGATTTCCAGATCTTCTTCGGAGAGAAGTGTGCGATCATCGTTATCGAAGGTGCTAACGAATTTATCACCCTTGATTTGAATCAGAATGTTTTCTTCAGCGTCATTGTGGAACGGTGTTGTGGCGTTCGCAGAGGATACGAAAATGAAGCCTTCAATGTCTGAAAAATCTGACGGCTTGCGACCAGCCGCAATGTTTGCTTCGGTTACAAACTGCTCAAGCAAAGAGCGATATTCTGGCCGATTTTCAACATGTTTGATCACCATCCATGCATTTTCTGTTTCAATGGATTTGATCACATCTTCAGCTGAACGATCAATCTTGGGAACGTCTTCGGGCTTTGCGCCGATTGCCACTTTACCGGAATTGTATTCAATGGCATCGCTCGGCAAGGATTTGGCCAGTTCAACCAAGCGGGGTAATGTGAATAGTGGATTGTTCGCGAGTGTGTGCTTTAAGCGAAACGGCTTTTTCAGAAAATTATCGCGGGCAATTTGGGGATCGACAATAACGACGCTCATGATCTGTGCTGTCCCTTAAGTTTGTAATATAAGTCGCGGGCGAGACCACGCCAATGAACGCGCTGCTGTTCAAGTTTGACGATGGTGTTGAATTTCAGTTTCGATATTGAAGACGGAGCAACGAACACATTGACCATCTCTACTCTGTCGCGCCAGATGCGGTCGATCATCGGATGATTTGGAATAGCACTTGAGTCGATTTGTTTGATCTGGGTTTCAGAAAAAAGTGCCTCAGTCGAATCGAGAATGATTTGAACACCCGGCGAATATTTCGCAAAGGCCTCATCATAAGCAATTTTGCCCAGCCAAGCTTGGTCACCTTCGACAATGGCAAAAAGACATGCAATAGATTTTCCATCAAGCTTCAAACTCCAGAAGCGCAACTTGTTCGATTGATGAAGTTTGGCGCAGGCTTCTTCTAAAGCCAGCTTAAGTTTTAGATTTGCGGCAATTGCAGTGCCACCACTGCCCTTCCAGCCTTTTGCTTCGAGTGACAAAAGGTCATCGATGAATGGCTGGGGGTCTTTGCCTTGCTTCAGCGTTTCAGTAATCATTGCCCCCTGCTCGCTTAAACGATTGCGCAGGCGTTTGAATTCTTTTCGGCGCTTTTGATCAAAGTTAGTTTGCAGCCAATCTTCAAAAGTACCGACAGGTTTTAGAGCTGCACGCTGCCAAGTTTGGACGATCCTAAAATTCGCCGACTGTTTTTTCAGCATCTCCATAAACGCGCCTTGTGCGGGAATAGCGGTCAACAAAACAGGTTGTGTCTGAGCATTGATAAAAGCCAAAAGCGTGCTGGCACCTAATTCGGCATTGAGATGCGGCAAACCACTGGCTGTGAGCGGTGTGTCCCAAGTTTTGACGAAGAGGCGTTTTGATGAAACTGGGAATGCCATAAGCAGGTCTGGGCCATGGCGCACCGTCATTAGTTTTGCGTCGCCGATATGCTTCAGAAGCGGGAGAATCAGATCTGGAGCGTTGTAGCCTGCGGGTTGGATTGCGCTGGCGCTGAGAACCTGCCAGTCAGCAAAATGCGATTGCGCCTCATCTGCGCTCAGCTCCGCCACCTTAAAATCTTGCCAATGTCCAGCCAACATGCATCCCAACCTGCAATTCATTTGCCAGTTAACGACGCGCAGCTTCCGAACAATAAAAAAAGGCCCCAGAAACTGGAGCCTTTTTGAAAATCTCGTAAATAAAGGCTTAAACTTCAGCCTTAATATCCATAACCTGACGGCCACGATACATGCCTGTCTTCAAATCAAGATGGTGTGGACGGCGCAGTTCGCCAGACTTCTTGTCTTCGATCCAAGTTACAGTTTGCATTTTTTGACCTGAGCGGCGCATGCCGATGCGGCTGCGAGACATTTTTTTCCGTGGAACGGCCATAATTTAACCCTCTGATATATAATGATTCTTTGTAAATAATGGCCGATAGACCAACATCTGTTGGCGGGCTTATAGCCGAAGGCTTTAGTGGATACAAGTCAGATAGGCGTCAATATCATTCATACGGCCCTGGATGCTATTGGCCACAATTTTCACGCCGCGCGATGGTTTGCCAGCATTGCGCTTGATCGGATTAGGCAAGACAGCAGCGAGCAATGCGGCCTCGCGCTTGGTTAACTGGCTGGCCGATTTCTTGAAATGATATTGCGAGGCAGCCTCTGCGCCATAGATTCCCGGCGCCCATTCGACAATGTTGAGATAGACTTCCAACATACGGTGCTTGGTCCAAATGAAATCCATCCAATAGGCGGTTGGAATTTCGAACACTTTGCGAATGCC
>CAXTKN010000246.1:0-3396 GCA_964244805.1 uncultured Aestuariivirga sp. | reverse complement strand
GCCATGCGCAGTTTGGGATGGCGCACATGCGAGGCGACATGAGCGTGCACCGATTTCCAGGCTTTGAGCTTCAACAGATCCAGCACGATCGCTGCCATGCTACCGATCGACTGAAATGGCACATGGCCCAACTGCTCAAAACCTATTTTATAAATCGCTTCGCTTTCGCGCATGAAGTTTTCATAACCCACAACATCAGATGGTGAAATGCGGGCAACTTCCTGGCGCATCAGGGTTGGGTCAGTACGATTGGTAAATGTATCGCCATCATCAAAGCGGATAACATAAAATGGATCGAGCGCTTTCAATTTCACATCGTCATAAAAATTACGACCTGCAAACTGCCACAGCTCCTCCAAAACAAACGGCGCTGTAACAATTGTAGGACCAGCGTCAAAGGTAAACCCATCTTGTTTGAAAACTGTAGCTCGCCCCCCTGGCACTGCGAGGCGGTCCAAGACAGTAACACGGTAGCCGCGTGCGCCAAGCCTTATCGCCGCCGCCAGCCCGCCAAGGCCAGCACCAACAACGATCGCGTGCGGAATACTGTTTACTGTCAACATTGCGTGACATTAAAGACTGCAATTTCAATTGACGCAAGAGCTGCCGTATTACTCATGCAGAGATTTATGAATGCGGTGTAAGCCATAGCCAACGACCGCGAGGGCAACTGGAATTGCCAATGCTGCCAAGAATTCTGGAGAAACCTCTGCGCTCTTGGGCACGAAGCCTTTTGCAGCATAATAGACCAAACCTACGATATAATAGGTGATGGCGGCGACAGAAAGCCCTTCCACTGTTTGCTGGAGGCGCAGTTGCAGGTTAGAGCGATGATCCATGGATTTCAGAATGAATTGGTTCTGTTTTTCGCGCGTGACACTGACGCGTGTTGATAGCAAAACGGTGGCACGCGCAATACGCTCTGAGAGTGCACTCTGCCGAGCTGAAACAGCGCGGCATGTGGCGATGGCAGGTAGGAAACGGCGATCATTGAATTCACGGAAGGTTTGAAAACCTTCAATACGCTCTTCACGGAGCTCTTCAATGCGCTGTTGCACCAAATCATAATAGGCATTGGCTGCAGAAAACCGGTAATGATTATCAGTGTACTGACGTTCAACCGAAGCTTCAAGCTTGGTCAGGCGGTCCAGTAGCAAGGGCTCTTCAGTTTCACCTGCTGTTTGCATTGCATTTAAAATTTCAGATAATTCAATCTCAGCCGTCGTGAGCAGAGGGGTAAGCTTTCGCGCGACTGGCAGGGCTAGCAAGGCCATCATCCGGTAAGTATCGATTTCGAATAATCGTTGCACAAGCCGCCCCGCTTGGCGCGTCGTCATGCGGTGGTCACATAAAAGCAACCGCCCAAAACCATCGGCATGAATGCGGAAATCAGTGTAAGCGCGGCCCGTTCCACCAGAAATCATTGATCCGATAATGGGGTTTCCGTTGAAATATGTTTCAGATGTTTTAACCGGATCAGGCGCCTTTACCCCGCGCACGACATTGGCATGAATGGCAGCAATTGTTTGCCCTTTAAGCTGGCGGAGCCAGTCTTGCGGAACAAGTGATATCGCAGGCTCTGAAAAGGGCTTTTTTTCCACTCCCTGAACATAAAATGTATAACGGCAAAACTCAGTATGTTTTTCCCACTTGATACGAAGAGCTCCGATCGTGGCACTGAAATGACTGGCATCTGCGGCAGGTTTGGGTTCACCTGAACCCTCAATAAGCTTTGTCAGCATCTCCAAGTCATCTGCTTTGCTGCCTGATCCCAATACGACCAAGTATGATAAGCGTACTGGCGCTTCCAGACTGTCTGACGGACGCGCGTGAACTTCGTCATTCAAAGCCCGGCGCTGCGGATGGTCTGGTGGTAATGCGAGTGTTGAAGCTATCATTTATAGGTGCCTTTAATAATTTGTGCTGCCAAGCTTGGATTTTCTTCGTGCAACAAATGTCCTAGTCCTTTTATGTGCACAGTTTTTGCGTTTCGGCAACGAGCTGCTGCACGATCAGCAGTATCAGGTGGCACTGCTTTATCTTGTTCACCTGCGACAAATACAGAATTTGGTTGGAGCCGCGCAAGATTGTCATCCATGCCGTTTAAATCCCATGATGCCATCATGCCCAAAGCTGCGGCCACATGATTTGATTGCTTGAATAAACTGAAATAAAGATCAACTCCTTCGGGGCTGAGTGTAGAGCCTGTGTCGCGAAGTAGTTTTTCGACCGTCGCGCGCGAAGCCAGCCCACTAAGAATGCGCGGCAGAAATGGGTTAAATGCTGCCAGCTTTGCAATGGGAGAAAACAGAGTTCCCGACCAACCTGCAAACGGGTAAAAAGCTCCATTAAACGAAACATAGGTTTGAGGGCGTAAAAGTTTACGTGCGCATACATAGGCCAAGATCGCCGCACCGGCAGAGTGACCAACTACAATCTCCGGCTCTATATTCATGGCACGCATAACAGCCGCAATGCCAATGCCCATGCTCTCCAATTTAAAATTGGACGACGCGGGCGAATCTGTTTGGCCATGCCCCGGCAAATCAATGGCAACGACGTGGTAACTTTCAGCAAGCAGCGGCAGTACATCACGCCAAGAGTGAATTGAAGCTGCTGTGCCATGCACCAACAATATGGTTGGGCCCTGCCCCATCTCCTCGATATGCCAATTCAATCCATCAGTTTTGACAAACCGGCCAGAACTTGTTTGCATCGTGATCATGCCGAAGCAGACTTCAGAGCCATGCTGACCGGTCTTGCGATATCGGAAGCACTGGCACGCGGCATAGGTAGATAAGTGGCCTGCATATTCGTTGCCAGATTTCTGGCAGATTTCTGCGGCTCAGAAGACACATCAATCACCAGTGAATCAAAACCTTCCGCCGCAAAAAGCTTTGCTGCCGATTGGGTTTCTTCCAACGCCGTTACTTTATTACCTAAACCACTGCGGGTGATGTTGGCTTTTCCATCTGTCAGCACAATGACAATCGGATTACCGCCTGCCCGACGAATTTGTATGGCGAGTTCGAAAGCTTCATCTAAACCGGATGCCAACGGCGTTCCACCGCCACCGGGTAAGCCAGCCAGTGCGCGCTTGGCACGCTCTAATGACCGTGTTGGCGGCAACAACAACTCTGCTTTTTTGCCTCGGAAGGCAACCAGGGCCACGCGGTCGCGACGAACATAGCATTCGGCCAATATCGTTTCGACCGCGCCTTTGGCTTCGGCCAAACGTTGAAAAGCTGTTGAGCCTGAAGCATCTACGGCAAAAATTGCGGTGGCCTCATTGCGTTGCTTGATGCGCGACACGCGGAAATCATCGCGGGTCACCACCATGCGGTTTGCCCCAGCCAACTTGCGGCGCAAGGGTTGCCAAGGGGCTGCATTGCGCAA
>CAXTKN010000245.1:0-3406 GCA_964244805.1 uncultured Aestuariivirga sp. | reverse complement strand
TTCCAATAATGAAGAAGTCGCATGGCATATTGGTCATGCAGGCTGCGATTGCTGGCGTTGAAGTGGATCAGCCAATCAAGACCCGCCATGGCATTGCGCCATTCCGGATTTGCTGCTTTTTGCGCGAACACGTCAATCGGTGTTGCCGTAATGATTTGGCCAGCAAAGTTAAAGCGTCCGGCATACATTTCAGAAGCTTGCCCTGCATCACCCACAGCAAGTGGTGTGATGATTTGACTAAAACCACTTGGAACAGAGTGACGCACCCGCAAGGCCGGGCGCAAACCCGCGGGCAGGTTTGTAAACCAAGCCAGCTTGTCTTTGGACGCGCCTAAGGGCACTGCACTAGGAACAGACATGCGTCGACATTTGCCTTGCCAATTGAGCTTCGGAAGTGGGAAAGTTGAAGTCTGGCCAGCCTATGGTTAATGAAGTGCTAATTTTTGAGGGTGTCATGACAATTTCAAATCAGGTGGAGAAAACATTGCTTTCTGATGCTGCTAAACGTGCGTTGGCTGAAGCTGAAGCACGCCGCGTTGCCGCCGCTGATCAAAATCTGCCACCCGAGAAAGGCGGACCCAAAGGGCCAGAGCCAACCCGTTTTGGCGATTGGGAAAAGAAGGGAATCACTTCGGATTTCTGAAATGAAGCGCTTGTCCAATGCAGCCGATTTGGAAACATCAGTCGTTCATCTCTGCAAGATCGAACCGCGCTTTCGGCCTATACTTGACCTCCATGGCATGCCATCGCTTCGCACTAGCCCGCAAGGCCTTGAAGGTTTGTTGATGATTGTGACTGAGCAGTTTCTGTCGCTCAGCGCCGCAGCTGCCATATGGGCAAGAGTGCGCAAAGCAATAGAACCCTTTGACGCCGCCACAATCTTGAATTTTTCAGCTGATGAACTTCTCAGCCTTGGCCTATCTCGTGTCAAAGCAAAAAGTTTTCATGAGATTGCGGCAAGAATAATTGATGGCCGTCTGAATTTTTCTGCATACGATGATTTAGATGAAGACATTATCATAAAGCAGCTCTGCGCTTTGCCCGGCGTAGGGCCTTGGACGGCAGATATCTACCTGCTTTCAGTCATGGGCGCATCGGATGCTTGGCCAGCGGGTGATTTGGCGTTGCGCATTGCAGTGCATGATTTTCTAAAGTTAGATAATCGGCCTGAAATCAAGCATATGACTTATCATGCCGAGGCTTGGAGGCCGCATCGTGCCGTGGCGGCAAGGCTTTTATGGAGCCATTACCGGGGTCTCAAAGGTCTAAAACAGGCGTGACAACTGCCCCCTTCACAGAACCGTTATAGTCCTTATAGTACAAGGTACTGATTGGTTTGAAAGAGGATTCCCTTGTATCAAGCGCCCATCGCGCCAGAGGCTTGCCCGGCTTTAGTACTCAATGCTGATTATCGGCCTTTGAGTTACTATCCCTTATCCTTGTGGTCTTGGCAGGATGCAATCAAAGCCGTGTTTTTAGACCGCGTGAATATTGTCTCTGAATATGACCGGGTTGTGCACAGCTCGTCAGCCGAATTCAAACTCCCCAGCGTCATCGCGCTCAAAAATTATGTGCAGCCTTCGCGCACGCCAGCCTTCACACGGTTTAATGTTTTCCTGCGCGATAAGTTCATGTGCCAATATTGCGACTCGCCCGATGATCTGACTTTCGATCACGTGATCCCGCGTTCGCGCGGTGGTCAGACCACGTGGGATAATGTGGTGGCCGCTTGTTCGCCCTGTAATCTGACCAAGGGCGGCGATTTGCCCAAAAAAGCTGGCATGTTCCCGCGCCAATGGCCGGTTGTTCCGACCGTCAACCAATTGCATAGCAATGGGCGGTTATTTCCGCCTAATTATCTGCACGAAAGTTGGATGGATTATCTTTATTGGGATGCTGAGCTGGATCCTTGAATCTTGCTGAACGCCAAGACCGCAAGTGCTGCCGATATAATGGCATTATAACCTGCCAGTGAAAGTCCTAAAATCCGGATCGCGGCTTGGTCACACATCACAGCCTTCTTGGTCAAATCAGGAAGACCGCCTGCAAAATCACCGGTGCATTCAGTTGGCCCCGCCCAGAACTTCCATTCCACGCCTGAATGATAAATGCCAAAAATGCAACTGGCGAGCATGATTAAACCTAAAACAATCATGCCATTTTTTTGAAGAGATGAACTCTGTCCATAAAGCAAAACCATCAGCAGGCTGATTGGAATCGCAATATAATAGGCCAGACGTTGCTTCAAGCAAAGTTCGCATGGTGGATAGCCTGCATATTCAAAAATCCAAGCGCCAATTATCGTTGCCAACGTCACAGCAAAAATAATTTGAAAGGCCTGCTTCTGAGAAATCGCGCTTAACATGTCAGTGCTCCGTGTCCGCCCAGATACTTCACGCCCAAATACAGCGCAATTATGATTGCTGCCGCACCACCCGCTATAAGTCCTAAGCGACGTTCAATAAAATACTTGATTGCCTCACCATAGGTGCGCAGTGCCCAAGCCAAGGCAAAAAACCGTGCGCCGCGCGCGATGATGCAAGAGAGCAGAAAAAATACAAAACTAATTTGCATCGCACCTGCCAAGATCGTCACGATTTTAATTGGAGGCAAATGAGCGAGGCCAGACGTGGTCAATAAAACCAAAAGCGTTTGTTCTGATGCGCAAGATTTGAAATGTTCAAATTCGGTCAATGCACCATAGAAATTCAAAACCGGTTTGGCAAAAGCCTCATAAGCGAAATAGCCCAGAAAATATCCGGCAATGCCACCCAGCACAGAAAAAATCGTGGCCACGGCTGCATAACGATAAGCTTTCTTAGGTTGCGCCAATGCCATCGGCAAAAATAAAATATCAGCGGGCACTAAAAACACCGAGCTTTCAACAAAGGCAATCACCGCCAGCCACGTTTCTGCGCTTTTGCGCGAAGCTAATCCAAGGGTCCAATCATAAAGATTTTTCAACATTCTAAAATTCAATCCAAATCAGGTTTATTGCGGCGCAGAACTTTGGTTTGCCCGCGTTTAACTTTAGATTCAATGCGTTTGAGCGTTGAAGAATAGCTGGGTTTGGTTTTGTGCCGCGTTTTGGGCCGCACCAATGATTTCTGTAACATCGCAACCAATTTATCTTGCGCCGCTGCCCGGTTGCGATCCTGAGACCGAAACTCTTGAGACTGAATCACCAGAATATTGTCTTGCGTTAATAATCGTCCGGCCAAAACCGCCAGCCGCGCTAAAGCATCCTCTGGCAATCCCGAAACCGAAACATCATAACGTAGTTCAACAGCGGTCGAGACTTTGTTGACGTTCTGCCCGCCAGGCCCCGAAGCTCGCATAAAGCTTTCCTTGATGTCGCGCTCGTCAATATAAAAAGAATCGGTAATCCGGATCATTTTCACTTTAA
>CAXTKN010000244.1:0-3427 GCA_964244805.1 uncultured Aestuariivirga sp. | reverse complement strand
CAAAAATTATGTGTTAAGTGTGGAGGGCAAGGATTATGAGATTGGTCTAGACGGTTCAGTGATTGCCAAAACCAAAGAAGGCCAGGACATCACGATTGGCCTCAAGCGCAAAGAGTTCAGCACTTTCACAAAAGATGTTGTGTCGTTTGAACATCGCAGTGATCTTTCAGTGGCCACCACCGATATTGAAAGAGACATCCACCAATATCTCACAGCATCAGCATTAGGTACGCTTATTATCATCCAGCAATATGATACACTCAATCCAGCAAGTTTGACTGAGTTGATGCTAAAGCAGCTATCGGCCGATGATCTGGCCACGGGTTACGCCATGGAAAAATCTGATTTTTCACGAACCCTTGCCGATGGCACGGTGATGAAGGGGCTACGTGCCAACCTAAAGCACAAGAATGATGATGTTGATCTACAAGTACTCGCCACCGATTCAGGCGACGGCGGTGTTATCGCGATGACCAGAATCAATCATGACATGGGAGCGGCCGAGGAGCCGATCATCGAACGTTTTTGGTCAACCCTGAAACTTAAGAAGCAATAATCAAAATCACGATCCGCGCTTGGCAATATGCGGCGCGTAGAGTGTGAGGTCTGATGCGCCCAAACGTTCTGATGCTGAATTAAACTGGTGCCAATAAGGATAAATCAGAGGAAGCGAACTTACATCTTCCAGCTTCTTCAGATCATCAGCCGTCAATTTCAACGAGGCAGCGGCAAGATTGTCTTTCAGCTGCACTTCATTGCGCGCGCCCACGATGATTGATGCAACACCGGGACGCGTGGCTGCCCAAGCTAACGTTACTTGCGCCGCTGAAACGCCGTGCGCTTTGCCGACTTCAATCAGCGTATCGATAATTTTATAAAGCCGCTCTTCATCGCGGATCGGTGGTTCCGACCAACCCGAAAGATGGCGCGAAATATCAGGCTTCTGCGTGCGCGTAAATTTGCCAGAGAGTAAACCACCGGCAATCGGGCTCCAAATTTGAATGCCCACACCTTGGTCAACGGCAATCGGCATCAACTCATATTCAGCTTCGCGCGCTTCAATGGTATAATGAATTTGCTGCACCACAAATTGTTGAAAATTATGCCGATCTGCCGCCATCATGCATTTCATGATGTGCCAGCCGGAGAAATTCGAACAGCCCACATAACGCACCTTGCCCTGCTTGACGAGCGTATCCAGCGCTTCCATGATTTCAGCAACCGGTGTCATGCCGTCCCATTCATGCAGGAAATAAAGATCAAGGTGATCGCGGCCCAACCGCTTCAAGCTGGCTTCGGCTTCATGGATGATGTGAAAGCGTGAAAGACCTTGTTCGTTCGGGCCTTTGCCCATCGCAAAGCGCACCTTGGTGCCCACCATCAATTGATCAGAACGGCCTTTGAGGATGGCGCCCAGAGCTTCCTCAGATTTGCCTGTGGTATAAGCATTCGACGTGTCGAGCAAATTCACGCCGTGATCAACCGCCATATCAACGAGCGCCTTAGATTCTTTAATGCTTAGGCTGCCTGCCATGCCAAAGAAGCCTTCGCCCGAAAAATTCATCGTGCCCAATGTGTGCAGCGAAACCTTAAGACCCGAACGGCCGAGTTGACGATATTCCATGTGCTTGGGCTCCAATCAGTGAGTTCATATAGAACACCAGCGATTGGCTTTGCGCAAGCTGGTTTTTAAATCTTGGTGATATAGCCCGGCAAATGCGCTGCCTCAGGTGCCGCCGCCATCTTCCTGGCTTTGCGGACCCAGCTATCAAAATCAGCTTTCAGCAATTTTGCGTTGATCAGCGGTCTAAAATAATCCGCCCAAACAAATTCAGCATATGGCGCTTGAGTTTTAGTAAAGCCACCTTCTTGGCGCACAAAGCCTGCGAGGCTACGATAAATATCATCTTCCATTTCTGTCAACTTGGAAGGAATATCGGAAATCTTGCCCGTCTTGCCCTTGCTATCGACAGCGTGCACCCATTGACGCCCTTCCATCTCTTTCCAAAATTCAGGCATGGAGAGTTTCGAAAAATCAGCGAGCACTTCAACAGGCGCCGTCTTGAAACCTTCTTTCAACAGAGCGAGACCCAGATGATGATGGTCAACAATATAGTGCCGATCAAGCGGCCCCGATACCACGCGGATCGGATTGGCCAGAATGAAATCAACAAGTTCCTGCGGTTTTCGCTCGCGCTCAACCAACCCGGCGCGTTTGGCTTTCACCATCAGTTTGCCAACGGCAATCTGCGTTGGCCGCAAGGCTTTTACAGCAATACTTTGAACGGCCATGATCAATCCTTCATTTTTTTGGGTTCAGTGTCGTCAATGTCTTCTGGCAGTTTGCGCACCAGTTCGATGCGGTGTTCCAGCCAATGGAAAACACTATTGCCGATGATCACCATCACTGTGATTTCTGCTGCGAGAACAAATCGGCCAAGCCCGGTGATGCTGCCAACCGCAGCCACACACCAGATCGTGGCTGCTGTATTCAAGCCACGAATGCGAAAGCCGTCGCGCAAAATCACGCCGCCGGCTAGAAAGCCAATGCCTGTGGCCACCTGCGCTAAAACCCGGGCCGCGCCGTCTCCGCCTAAAACTTGACCCGCAACCACAAACAGCGCGGCGCCTAAAGCCACCATACCATCCGTATGCGGCCCTGCCACATGCCCTCGCCAGCGCCGCTCAAAGCCAATAACGCCACCAAATAGAAGAGCCAAAAATAAGCGCAGGAGAATGTCGCTATCGATCATGCATTCAGCCTTTACAAAACTGTCTCAGTCTTGGCGCGTTACAAATAATTAGGGCAATGGCACGTAATCAATTTCAGTAAACGCCGTCACCTCGGGAATCCAACGCCCCTGCACAAAAGCAACATGATCGGGATGAGTGTTATAACCATCGTAAGCAGCTTGATCGGCGAATTCCATCGACACGCCAAACTTGAATTCGGATTTTGTGCTCACTTGCCGCAGCACCTCAAATTTTTCCACACCCTTGATTGATTTGAGCTTACCAAGCGCGTTCAGAAAATTTTTCTCCAACTCAGAACCAGCTTCATGCTTCAATCGAAAAACAGCAGTGTGGCGGATCATTTGAAAACTCCCTCAAGCCTCCCAATCAACCACACAAATCCCATCCACACCACCCTTGGAGATGCCAACAATCATCGCACCCACGGTTTGATGCGCCGGATGCGGAAGATAAGCATCACGCGCAGCAGCATCTGTGAAGTCAACCGTGAAGCCATGGGTGTGGCCACGTTGCAAACCTTCGGGGCTGTTGTCATGGCCTGTGGAAATGGCAATAATACCGGGAATTTTGGTTTGCAGGTCTTTCAAAGCTGAGAAAACCTGAGCAACGCTTTGCGCATCGGTGCCAGATTTGAGTTTGAACAGGACGACGTGGCGGATCATATTTGCACTCT
>CAXTKN010000243.1:0-3431 GCA_964244805.1 uncultured Aestuariivirga sp. | reverse complement strand
ATCAACGCTCAGCATGCGACTGCGAATTGCCGCCGTCCCGACCAAAGAGCCTGATTGTTCGCCGAGTGTAGTGACGGTCATTGTGAAATCCTCATTACGAATCCATGAACAAGATTTGACCGAAATAATTCTGCTGTATGACAACCTCATTACAACTGTGTCACACGGCCTTCACAAATGCGAATGCATAGAGGAACAAATAAACTGACAGCTGATTCATGAAAACCAATGCTTCCGACGCGCGACATTACCGCAGCATTTTTATTTCCGATTTGCATTTAGGCACAAAGCGCGCGCAATGCGATGCAGTGCTGCATTTTCTGCGCGAGACTGAGAGCGAATATCTCTATGTTATAGGCGACCTCATCGATAGTTGGTCTCTCAAAAAACACTGGTATTGGGATCAAAAACAAAATGACGTGATCCAAAAGATTTTGCGCAAAGCGCGAAAAGGAACACGGGTAATTTATATCCCTGGCAATCACGATGAAAATTTCCGTGATATCGCAGGCCACCGCTTTGGCCGTGTAGCTGTTTTGAAAGAAACCGTACACAAGGCCGCGAACGGTAAACGCTATCTGGTCTTGCATGGCGATAAATTTGACAGTGTAATCTATTTCGCACCATGGCTCGCCAAACTGGGCGACTGGGCTTATGAGCGCTTGATGGATTTGAATGTCGTGGTCGTTGCCTGCCGCAAGTTTTTTGGCTTCGGCCATTGGTCTCTTTCGGCTTATCTCAAACATAAAGTGAAAAAAGCTGTCGAATTTATTTCGCGCTTTGAAGAAGCAGTGGTGCGTGAAGCGCATGACCGAAAATGTGAAGGGGTGATCTGTGGTCACATTCACACGCCCGACGACCGGATGATTGACGGCATTCATTATCTAAATGACGGCGATTGGGTGGAAAGTTGCACGGCCCTGGTTGAACATCATGATGGCCGCTTTGAGATACTAGACTGGAAAAAACAGCCCGCAGCGCAATTGAATTGGAAAGATGATGCACATACTGATCGTGACCGACGCTTGGCCCCCGCAAGTTAACGGCGTCGTCAGGACTCTTCAAACAACAGGCGAAAAACTTCGCGAACGTGGTCACAAAGTGAGTTACATAACACCTGAAGGCAGGCGGAATTGGCCAATGCCGGGTTATGCTGAAATTGAATTGAGCTTTGCCGGGGCCCGTAAACTTGGTGCAGAAATTGATGCAATGAAACCAGATTGCATTCATATTGCAACTGAAGGGCCATTGGGCTGGGCCGCACGGCGCGCATGCCTTAAGCGCAAGATTCCGTTCACAACAAGTTTTCATACTCGCTTTGCTGAATATGCGGCAGCGAGATTGCCGGTTCCTGGTGTTGCGGCATTCTTCTGGTCAATTTTGCGTCGTTTTCATAAACATTCACAAGCCGTGATGACTCCTTCTCTCACAGTTTCGAAGGTCCTTGAAGGACATGGTTTTAGCAATGTAAAGACCTGGACGCGTGGCGTTGATCACACCATATTTAAAGTTTGGGACCGCGATTATTTTGATTTGCCAAGGCCCATTATGGTGCTGTCAGGTCGGGTTATCGTTGACAAAAATATTGAAGCCTTCCTCAAACTCAATTTACTTGGAACCAAAGTGATCGTGGGCGACGGGCCAGACCGAAAAATGCTGGAAGCCAAATATCCAAACGCTGTCTTTACGGGATACTTGCATGAAACCACCTATGCTCGTGCGCTTGCCTCCGCTGACGTGTTTGTGTTTCCAAGCCACACCGATACGTTTGGCCTTGTGATGATTGAAGCCATGGCTTGCGGAACGCCGGTTGCCGCATTCAATGTGTCGAGCCCCATTGATGTGGTTGAACAAAATGTGACAGGAGCGTTAGATATCGATCTTGGCGTTGCCATTTCCCAGGCGTTGACACTCGACCGCGCAAGAGTTCACGAGGCTGCAAAAAAATTCACCTGGGAACGCACGGCCGAGATGTTTGAATCGTGGCTTGTTCCCGTTACGTGGTCCCTGCCCGCAACCGAAAGCAGAATAGAACCGGAACCTATCCATACGCGATAGCTTCTTGAATGGCGCCTGTTCGCTTGAGAATATTCCGGGACGTCGAACGTCACAAAACTTTCGTACGTTGATTCTAAAAGTTTGACTCATGCTTCAAAGAGTCTCTCATCAAAAGAGCTACAAGGTCGCTGTTGCTGGGTGCGGCTATGTGGGTCTGTCTAATGCGGCGCTGCTGTCGAAGTTTAATTCGGTAACTGTCGCAGATATTTCAGCAGAACGCATTGAGCTCCTAAGCAATGGCCGTTCGCCAATTTCCGATACCGAACTCGAAAACTTTTTAGAACAGGGCCACGGGCTCGATGCAACAACGAATTTGGCAGAAGCATTTTCCGACGCTGAATTCATAATCATCGCAACGCCCACAAACTATGATCCGCATACAAACTTCTTCGACACGTCATCTGTGCTTGCTGTTGCAAAACTGGCTATAGCCGTCAATCCTCACGCAACGCTGGTTATTCGCTCAACAGTTCCTGTTGGATTCACAGAACAATTAAAGAAACAACTCAACTATCCTAACATCCTGTTTGTTCCTGAGTTTTTACGCGAGGGCCGCGCATTATTTGATAATCTGAATCCAAGTCGCATCGTGATCGGCGGTAATACTGGAACTGAAATAGAATTTGCTCGTCTTCTGCAAGATGCGGCCAATAAGCAAGATATTGAAATCTTGTTCATGGGTTCCACCGAAGCTGAAGCAACCAAGCTGTTTTCCAACACCTATTTGGCAATGCGCGTGGCTTTTTTTAACGAGCTTGATAGTTTCGCTCTCAGTCGTGACTTAGATACCAGAAGCATTATCGACGGCGTATGCAACGACCCTCGCATTGGTCACCATTATAATAATCCGTCCTTTGGTTATGGGGGCTATTGCTTGCCGAAAGACACCAAGCAGCTGCTTGCGAACTATAACGAGGTGCCGCAAAACTTAATCAAAGCGATTGTTAGGTCAAATATTACGCGCAAAGATTTCATTGCCGAACATATCCTCAAGTCCAATCCCAACGTTGTTGGCATTTACCGTCTGGTTATGAAAAAAGGATCAGATAATTTCCGCTCATCCAGCATACAGGGGATCATGAAGCGGATTAAGGCAAAGGGTATAAAGGTTGTAGTCTATGAGCCGAATTTTCATGAAGACAAATTCTTTCACTCATCGGTGATCAAAGACGTCAATACCTTTAAGGCTATGGCCGACGTAATCGTGACCAATCGCATGAATAATGAACTCCTTGACGTAAAAGAAAAAATATTTACGCGGGATCTGTTTGGAAACGACTAGAAGGTTCCAACTCAAAGAAACAATCAATTCGAAATTAAATGGTGCCCGAGACCGGAATCGAACCAGTGACACGCGGATTTTCAATCCGCTG
>CAXTKN010000242.1:0-3442 GCA_964244805.1 uncultured Aestuariivirga sp. | reverse complement strand
CAGCATTTGGGTGGCTACCTGAAGCAGACCGAACCTAAAGACCAATTGATGAATCCAGTGTGGCACATTCATGGCGGCAATCCGCCCAAGCCCGAAACGGGCGGTGTGACATTTGCGCTGCTGCTCAATTTAGTTGCGGTCGCCAATACCGAAGACAAAGCCGTTTTGTGGGCATTCCTCAAACGCTATATGCCCGAGATGGACGCCAGCACACATCCGCGCCTCGACAAAATGGTGGGCTATGCCATCAGATATTATCTCGATTTCATAAAGCCCAATAAAGTCTATCGTCCGTGTACGGAGGATGAAGCCAAAGCGCTCACCGATCTCAATGCTGCATTGGCCGAATTGCCGGAAGGCTCAACACCGGAAGCCATTCAGCAAAAGGTTTATGACATCGGCAGACGCGAACCCTACACCGTCACCCAAAAAGACGGCACCATCGGCGTGGGTCAGACCTGGTTCAACATGTTGTATCAGGTGTTGCTGGGTGAAGAACGGGGGCCACGGTTTGGATCGTTCGCTGCGCTGTATGGTTTAGCCAATACGCGTGGGTTGATTGATAAGGCGCTCGCGGGTGAGTTGGGGAAGTAAGTGCCTGTGGCAGGCTCCCCCTCCGCCCTTCGGGCACCTCCCCCAGCAGAGCTGGGCGGAGGGTAATGTAATATTTATGCTGAGCCAAACAATACATCACGCTCCCCCAACTTGTTGGTGGGGTGAGCCCTTGCGAACGCCGAAGGACTGAGGGGGTTCTTTCCCCAAGCTTATATTTTAAAACTATCCACCGTCGCTGCAATACCCACTTCAAATGGTGTGGCATCAGACCAGAAGCGCTTGCTGAATTTGCTGGTATCGACTTGATAGGGCTTGTCGAAATTAAAACTCATTTCGTTGAATTCGCGGATGAACGGAATGAACAGGCCCAATAGTTTCAACATCAGTGGCGGCACAGAAGAGACTTTCACTTTGCGGCCCAAATGATGTTCGGCAATGTTGATAATGTCTTGTGCTGTTTGGGTCGGTGCCACAGGCACATGCCAAGCTTGGCCGTAAGCATCATCTGATGCGTTGAGCAGTGTTACGACAGCGCGGGCAATATCTGGCACATAGGCAAATTCATGCGGAATATTAAGTGGCATGGGAATGCGGCCTGCTTTGCCTTTTGCAATAGCGCCCAAGCTTTCTGGCCCCCAAAGTGAAAGCTCAACATGCGGGCCATAAAAATCTGGAGCCCGCAAAGCTGCAATTTTGATTTGTCCTGTGGCGGCAGCGGCCATCCAAAGCTTGGTCACGTCAGCGCGGATTGCGGGTTTTGCACCATAATTCGACAAGGGCATATCTTCACGCAACGGCGTGGTCTGCGGACCGTACATATATAGATTGTCAATAAAGACGATGCGCTGGCCGCCTTGAGTGCAGGATTCGATTATATTGGCCATCGCGCGGGGCCAAACGTCGCGCCATACTTTTCCGTCATACTTAAAGCCTAACGCCACAACAATCTGAGAGGCATTTTTTGCTGCCTCATTCAGAGAAGCCAAATCCAACACATCGCACGTTACGAACTGCGCATCCTGTGGCAAATCCTTGGGCCTGCTGCGTTGTGCAACTGTTACCTTGTGGCCTTCGGCCAGTAACCTTGCCACCGTGGCCTTGCCCACCGCGCCATAACCCAAAACCAAAATATTGCTGTTCATCATTTTTCTCCTGTTGATGAGGCAAACTTAATGCGCACTTGACTATACCACAAATGCATAGATATTATCTTATATATGCGTGAAGTGAATTTACACGGTGTTGACCTGAACCTATTGCCGGCCCTTGAGGCTCTGCTGCGCAGGCGCAATGTTTCGCAAGCCGCTGTCGATGCCGGCCTCAGCCAACCTGCCATGAGCCGAGCTTTGGCGAGGCTGCGCGATCTTTTTGATGATCCGTTATTGGTGCGCGTTTCGGGTGGCTTTGCTCTTTCGCCAAAAGCGGAAGGCTTGCTGAGGCGCGTGCAGGCCGCCCTAAATGATGTGACAAGCGTTTTTGCTGAGCCTATTTTTGATCCAGCCCTCGTTCAACGTCGCATTCGCTTTGCCGCAACCGATTTACAAACGATACTTTATGCCCCCGCCTTAATGGCACGACTGGCCATAGAGGCACCAGGCATTGATATTTCGATGGAGCCCTATTCAAGCGATCTCATGCAACGCATGGAAAATGGTTCACTGGATTTTGCGTTTGCACTTTCCACCACGCCCTTGCCGCCTGGCGTTGAAAGCGAAAGCTTGGGGCAAGACCGGCTGGCTTTAGTTATGCGCCGTGGCCATCCTGCTGAAAACCAACAATGGACGGTGGAGGACTATGGCCGCTTCAATCATGCCAGCATTGGCATTATGGGTGACGGCATTTCCGAACTTGATGCCGAATTAGCAGCGCATGGTGTGAAACGCCGTATTGCGCTCACCACGCCACATTTCATGGCCGCATTGGCTGCTGTTTCGTCCAGCGATATGGTGACAACTGTATCAGAAAACTTTGCTAAACGCTTTGCCAAGCAGTTTAACTTAAGACTCAGAACGCCACCGCTCAAGAACATTTCCCTCAATCCAACACTTGTTTGGAACCAACTGCGCAGCAGCGATAAGGTGCTCGCTTGGGTGAGGGGCGTGATGCAGGACGTTTGCAAAGCACAAAGCGCTGAGACTTCAAGCGATGAAAAGTCTGCGCCAACGCGATAGGCGACTGACCAGAATTGGGCGTAAGCTTTTTTTATCAGCGCCGCCAACACAAACCAAATATGTAACAATACCAACATTCCACTTCTCCTTCCCGTACAAGATGGGGGAAGAAAAAGGCAGAATTATGTCTTATATCCTATTTTAGGAAATTTATTTTTACTGGCTCGCCCAGATAATCCGTGCCATCCAATCCACATCCTTCATATCCAGCGTCTTGGTCTCGTGTGCGGAATTGAATGAGGCCAATTCCAGTGTGCGTGCGGTTTGGCGCTGCATGATTTTGCACATCACTTGGCCATCAGATGTGCGCACCACAACGCGGTCACCCTTTCTCACTGTGGCGCCGGGCGAAACAATAATGGTGTCGCCTTCGCGGTAAACCGGTTCCATGGAATTGCCGGTGATTTCGAGGCCGTAGGCTGTCGTGTCGGTAACACCGGGAACGTCGATTTCTTCCCAGCCATTGCCTGACGGGAAACCTGAATCATCAAAAAAGCCGCCCTTTCCCGCTTTGGCAAAACCCAGCATGGGGATTTGCTTCAGCCTCGGCGCTTGGCCCTTGCGGCCCGATAGCAAATCCATAAATTCTTCAACCGGTGCGCCAGCAGCGTTTAAAACCCGCGCGATGCTTTCCATGGTGGGCCAACGCGGTCTGCCATCTGGGCCGATGCGCTTGGACGGATTGAATGATGTTGGGTCTAAGCCAGACTTCTTGG
>CAXTKN010000241.1:0-3447 GCA_964244805.1 uncultured Aestuariivirga sp. | reverse complement strand
ATCTGCCAGGTTTTTGACCGCACATGAAATGCAAGGAAATACGCAACTGTAAATCCAATGAGAAATGTAAACAGCCACACGATCAGACACAGCTTTACCGTTTTTATGTAGGTGGCGAGCATTGTGCAGAGTTCAGGCAGCTTGGTTAGGCAGCCTTCAAAGCTTTCGTAATATCCCCGCGTGGTGAAACTGGGGATCATTTGATATTCGTTATAATCCCAAAAACTCACCATCACCACAAAGCACAGCGGCAGAATGAAAAATAGCGCAAAGACCAGCATCATCGGGCCAGCTTGCAGCCAAGAGAAGAAAGTGGGGGAGCGGGTGGCGGTCAAAGAAGTAAATCCAAAAATTAAATCGTCATCCCCGCGAAAGCGGGGATCCAACTTTCAAGCTACGGAAATTGTACCCAAGTTGGATTCCCGCTTTCGCGGGAATGACGGTTGTTGGTGTGTATCTAAACGTATTTAAGCCGCGATGAACTCATTCCATTTGCGCACCATATATTCATTCTCGTCCATCACAGCGTTCCAGCAGGCCACATTGCCCATACGGTCGTCATAGGAACCGCCGTCACGCACAGCGCCAGCTTTTTCAAGCAAAGTGCCATCTGGTGCTTTGATGTCAATTGTCGCTGGTTTGCCTTCCATCCAATAGGCCCATTCCTCAGGTGCCATGGCCGCTTTGGCAGTTGGCAAGACGGCTGAATAATAGCCTTGGCGGTTGAGGTAGGCGCCTGCAAATCCAGACAAGAACCAGTTCACAAACTCATAAGCGTAATCAAGCTTTGGCCCAGCTGTGGCTTTCGATACGCAGAAGCCTGATGCCCAAGAGCGATAGCCTTCTTTCAATGGTTGGAACGTGCATGCAATGCCCTTGGAACGCACTGCTGTAACCGCCGGCGACCACATGGATTGAATGACGGTTTCACCCGAAGCCATCAAGTTCACTGACTCGTTGAAGTCTTTCCAGAAGGCGCGGAACTGGCCAGCCTTTTTAGCTTCGGTCATGACCGCCATGGTCATATCGATCTCTTCTTTGGTCATGTTGCCTTTGTCTGGATATTTATATTTGCCAGTAGCTTCCACAACCATGGCCGCGTCCATAATGCCAATCGACGGGATGTTCAGGATCGATGCTTTGCCTTTGAACTCAGGGTTCAGAAGTTCAGCCCAAGATGTGATGGGACGTTTGATCAAATCTGGGCGGATGCCCAATGTGTCAGCGTTATAAACCGTCGGGATCAATGTTACCCACTGAGTAACATCTTTGGCAAATGTCGTAGAGTTTTCGGCTTCAAGGAACATCACTTTTTTCGGAGCAGTGCCTTGATCGCCGATCTTTTTGCCAGATGGCAATTCACCCTTGGTGAAGATTGGCGTGATATTATCAAATTCCTTAATCTTCTTAGCATCAAGCGAAAGAATGTTTCCGGATGGCACCAGCTTCTTCAAGCTGAAATATTCGGTGTCGAGAATGTCGAAGCTGTTTGGTTGCGTAATCACGCGCTTGGTCACATCATCTGTGGTGGCCGAGATATATTCTAGCTTGATGCCGGTATCTTTGAACAGCTGCTTGGAAATATCATCTGCTTGGTTCACGGCTGTGCCCAAATAGCGAAGCACTTTTTCTTCACCTGCGTGAACAGCGGGAAATCCCGTGATCATGCCTGAGCCAAGGGCAAGGCCTGCACCTGTTTTCAAAAGGTTGCGGCGGCTTACTGTTTTCTTCATCATCGAATTCGTCTCCCGAATTTTTGATGCGCTTCTTATTTCTTCCGTTCAGCCAAGCGCGTGGGCTGATTCCGGCTCCCATATTGCGTAGACTTCGGCCCCCACTTTCAGTGGTGTGGCATCGAATTTATGTTCAGGCATTTGCACCATCATGTCTTCGCCCGCAGCGCTGTGCAGGGTGATGTGAAAAGCTGTACCTTGATATTCTATTTCTGAGATTTTGCCCGTGATCGAAGCTGTTTTTGCGGCAGGCTTTTTCACCTGCAATTCCATAAGATCGCTTCGCACCGCAAATTTTTTACCGGCGCGAGCAATGATATTATGGCCGCCAATAAACTTCGCTACAAACTCATTGGCTGGTGCATTGAAAACTTCACGCGGGCTGCCCGCTTGCGAAATTTTCCCGTCATGCATCAGCACAATCATATCAGCCAAGGCCATGGCTTCATCTTGGCCGTGGGTTACATGGATGAAGGTGATGCCAAGTTCGCGCTGCAAACGTTTCAACTCTGCGCGCATACGAATGCGCAGGAATGGATCAAGCGCTGAAAGTGGTTCGTCGAGAAGTAGAACTTGTGGTGCGGTGATGAGCGCACGCGCCAGCGCAACGCGTTGTTGCTGGCCACCTGAAAGCTGGGCTGGCAAGCGTTCCTCATAACTTGCCATATCAACAAGCTCGAGGAGTTTTCGAGCTTTTGCATGTCGTTCGGTTTTATCAACATTACGCATTTTCAATGCGAAGGATACATTGTCGATCACCGACAAGTGTGGAAACAACGCATAAGACTGAAACATCATTGCCGTGCCCCGCGCAGCAGGTGGCAGATCAGTTACATTTTGCAGGCCAAGCAGAATATCGCCCGAAGTTACTGCTTCATGACCTGCTATCATGCGTAAGGTTGTTGTTTTGCCGCAGCCAGATGGCCCAAGGAGGCAGCAATAATTGCCTGCAGGAATTTTGAGATTGATTGCATCAACAGCGATTGTCGAAACAAAGCGCTTCGAAACACTAATCAGCTCAACCTGCGATCCTGAACTCAATCTGACCCATCCTCCGCGCCCAGCATGCATTTTCATCTTCGGCTGGTTGCGCCTGAGCCTAATAAGCATGCCTTATGCCAGACGGCCAATTCATGAAGGACTTTGATAAAATGTTTTTATTTCATGGGATTAACAAAACTCCCTGACTTTAGTAAGATGAAATCTTGTATTGATTTTGCTTAAAAAATATTCACAACGAAAAATTTGACTAAAAAATAAGCATCATTGTCGATTAAGGTTTACATATGACAAATCTGATACCCTCTATACCCAAACTTCGGCGGGTCTCTGTCTTGAAAGTTATAGCGCAATGGAGCATTTGGCTGAGTAGGCAGGGTGTACACTTATCGTACAACGCTTTGAAATGGCTCGAGACAGGGTGTACACTTTTATATGGACTTATGCTTTAAAAGCTCGATTTTTTTGTTCCCGCAGCGATCACCATTTCAGGAAATCGCCATAAGTTGAAGATCGCTTTCCTCAATTTCGGCGGCGATTGTTGCGACGACTTGGTGAATTCCATCACCGGAGCATTTTTGCAATATTGCTAATGCAGAGAAGCCGTTCATTAAAATTGGGAGCGGCCAATTTGGTCGCTCCCATGGCGCTGGAGCTTGCTACTTTACAGCAGCAATCGCTTTGACCAATTCAGCAACGGCATCTGATGAGGACA
>CAXTKN010000240.1:2319-3453 GCA_964244805.1 uncultured Aestuariivirga sp. | reverse complement strand
ACACCCATCATATCAATCGTGGGTTCGCCATCAACAATCCATTCTGCAAGTTGCCAGCCCGCACCACCCGCAGCCGTCACACCAAATGAATGACCTTCATTGAGCCAGAAGTTCTTTTTGTCCCAAGCAGGGCCAATGATCGGTGAACCATCGGGTGTGTAAGCAATCGCACCATTATAAACTTTCTTAATGCCCACCTCACCAAACGCTGGAACGCGCGTGATCGCAGTTTCAATATATGGCCCCAAGCGGTCTAAATCTTCTTGGAACAATTCATATTCAGATTGATCTGAAGGCCCATCAACATAACAAACCGGAGCACCTTTTTCATAAGGACCGAGCAGAAGCCCACCATTTTCCTCGCGCATATACCAGCTTGAATCAGCCTCGCGCAGAACACCCATTTCGGGTAAGCCCTTTGCTTGGCGTTCTTTGATCAAGGGATGCGGCTCGGTGACGATATATTGATGCTCAACCGGAATGACCGGAATATCGAGGCCAACCATAGCGCCAGTTTTACGGGCAAAATTACCTGAGCATGAAACAATGTGTTCGCAAGTGATGTCGCCTTGATCAGTCTTTACCAACCATTCGCCCGACGACAGCTGCTCAATCGCCGTGACGGAAGTATTGCGGTAAATCTCGGCACCACGAGCGCGCGCACCTTTGGCGAAGGCCTGTGTTAGATCGGCTGGCTGAATATAACCATCATCAGGATGTTGGATCGCACCCAGAATACCATCGGTATTGCATAACGGCCAAATTTCTTTGAGCTGCTCAGGCGTGAGCATATTCACTTTGATGCCAATAGTTTCGGCAATGCCTGCATAATACATAAACTCGTCCCAACGATCCTTGGTCCGAGCAAGACGAATGTTGGAGACTTTCTTGAAACCTACATTTTGGCCCGTCTCGGCTTCGAGTTCGCCATAAAGCTTGACCGAATATTTATGAATTTGGCCGACCGAATAAGACATGTTGAACAGGGGCAAAAGTCCGGCGGCATGCCATGTGGAACCTGATGTGAGTTCTTTGCGCTCAACCAAAACCACGTCCGACCAGCCCTTCTTGGCCAGATGATAAAGTGTCGAAACACCCACCACACCACCACCGATGACAACGACTTTAGCTTTG
>CAXTKN010000240.1:0-2219 GCA_964244805.1 uncultured Aestuariivirga sp. | reverse complement strand
TTATCGTGGGTGTCACGCTTGTAACCTTCAACGATAACCAAGTCGCAGGGTGAAAGCTTTGTTAGAATTTCATCCAGCGTTGGTGGCTCGGCTCCGCGAAGTTCGTTCATAATGGCAAACCGGTTTTGCGAAACCACTGCCACTTCCGATGCGCCAGCTTTGCGGTGCCTGAAACTATCGCGGCCTTCGTGATCTATATCAAAATCATGATGGGCATGTTTCACCGTTGATATTTTATAGCCTTGCTCAGTGAGGTGGCGCACCAGTTTTTCAACCAAAGTTGTCTTACCAGAATTCTTGAACCCGCAAACACCGATCACTTTTTGCATTCAACGAACCTTGGGCAAGATCTTCAAAGCTGCGGTCATATCTGCTGGCGTGTTGATGTTCATAAACGGATCATAATCATCAGCGCGCCAATTCACTTTTTGAGCATCAACTTTGAATACCCAATCTTGTACACGATTCGATTTGTGCATTTCTTTTTCCAAACTGGCCAAAAGCTTCACGGGCCAAAACCCCGTGAGAAAATGATCCTGGCCTTTGGAATTGGCAAAAGCTGGTTTGGTGCCTGCAAGTTTGCGAATGAGATCATGAGGCAGAAAGGGTGAGTCTGATGGAACCGTCACCACGGCGTCATAGCCTTCTTCATCAGCATAACTGAGTGCAGCATGAATTCCAGCGAGCGGTGTGTCAATTTCAGTTTCAATATCAGGAATAATATCGAACTCTAAAAAATGAAAACGCTTGGCATCGCCGTTGGCATTGATCACGATATCTTCCACTTGCGGCATCAAGCGGTCGACCACATGGACAATTAAAGTCTTGCGGCCAAGCTTTGCGAATGCCTTCTCAACACCCATGCGTTTGGATTTTCCGCCTGCAATTATAACGCCGAGGATATTCATGCGTGATTATAAATCCGCTGTGGTGGAATGAAAATTCTTATCTCGTCACCAATTTTAACATCACCTTCGCATTCAACCCAAACAGTAAGCCCACGTTTGTGGGTGGCGGCTTTTACAAAACTTGGCCCCTGCTCTGGATGGGTTTTGGAGATTTCATCATTCACCTGACGACACGGCAAATTTTCCATATCGACCACAAGTGTAGCGCCTGAAGGAAATTGCAAGCGTGTTGAGGGTGGCAGCATGGTGAGATCAGGAATACCCGATGTCACCATGTTCGCTCCAAGCCATGATGCGTTGATCGAGGGCAATTCCATGGCCTTTGCCACATCAGCCATTTCTTCAACAGAAATAATCGTGAGCTGGCGCACATTGCGGATCACCGTATTGCGCTTATAGGTGAGCAGCGTGCGGCTATCCGACAAACGTGTAAGCCCTGTATGGCAATCGCCTTCTGGACCGGAGAGTTTGAGCGACAGGCTTTGACGCTGTTGTTTATCAAAACCATCATCGCGGCTTTCGCGCGATAGAAGCTGTTCGACCTTTCCGGTGAATGATAATTTGGTTTGCAGAGGCATGGCACTTTTCCGAAATGAAAATCCACTCTATAGCAGCCAGATGAATATTGACCACCCGGAAACTGTGCTGGATTTGTCAGGCCTGCTCTGCCCCCTGCCGGTTTTGAAGGCACGGAGGGCGTTATTGGCTTTGCCGCCCGGCTCCGAACTGGTCATTCTGGCCACTGACCCCATGGCGGCCATCGACATGCCGCATTTTTGCAACGAGCAAGGCCACCAGCTTTTGGAGCAGTCCAAAGCGGGTGAGACTTTGCGATTCAGGATAAAAAGAAAATGACTTATGATTTCGGTGCTTTCAATAATTGGGGCCAATTGAAAAAAGTCGCGGTGCGCAAACCTATTGATGCTTTTGTATCGGATGCCAAGATTGATGCGGAATGGAAAGATTTGAATTTCCATTCCCGTCCAGATTTGAAAAATGCGCTGCATGAATTCGAGGCGGTCGAGAAAATCCTGAGAAGTACTGGCGCTGAGGTGATTGAACTTGGCGCAGCTGAAGGCTTAACCCTTGATAGTCTCTACACCCATGATGCCTTGATCGTGACCCCCAAAGGCCTCGTTAGACCTCGGATGGGAAAACCCCAACGGCGCAATGAGGCAGCGATCAACGGCGCACAATTGGAAAAGCTGGGTTTCCCGATTGCGGGCGAAATTACGGGCGAAGGCAAAATTGAGGGCGGCGATCTGGTTTGGATTGATCGTCATACCCTTCTAGCTGGCATCGGTTACCGCA
>CAXTKN010000239.1:0-3457 GCA_964244805.1 uncultured Aestuariivirga sp. | reverse complement strand
ACCCGATGGGGGCCGCACTATATAATTTCTACAAACATGGCGAATTGAAATCCGAAGGATCATCCATCACTGAAGGCATTGGCCAAGGGCGCATCACTGCTAATCTTGAAGGCGCTGTGATTGATGATGCATTTCAAGTGCACGACAAAGAAGCCATTCAGATTGCCTTTGATTTGCTCGAACATGAAGGCCTGTGCATGGGCGGATCGACAGGCGTGAATGTGGCGGGCGCTATAGCGTTGGCCAAGCAAATGGGGCCGGGCCACACCATTGTAACGATCCTCTGCGACTATGGCACGCGTTATGCCTCAAAGCTTTTCAATCCGGAATTTTTGCGCAGCAAGGATTTGCCGGTGCCTGCATGGCTGGAAGCAAAATCGACGGCGCCACAGGTGTTTGAGGATGTTCCAAAGTGAGAGATTTGATCTCAACTGAATGGCTGGCCAATCATTTGAGCGATACTGATATTTGCATTCTCGATTGCTCTTGGCACCTGCCCGCAGCAAAGCGCAGCGCGAAGGCTGAGTTTGATTTCAAACATATTCCGGGCGCGCAGTTTTTTGATCTGGATGCGATTTCGGACACTGAATCCAAACTGCCTCATATGATGCCGAGTGCGGAAAAATTTGGGCAGGAAGTTGCAAAGCTTGGGGCTGGGAATAATAAGAGAATAATTTGTTATGATAGCGTGGGTTTGTTTTCAGCCGCGCGCGCATGGTGGATGTTTAAGACCTTTGGCCATGCCAATGTTGCGGTGTTAGACGGTGGGTTGAAGAAATGGTTGGCGGAGGAACGCGAGACTGCAGCCGACGCAAAAGCCGTCAAACTGATAGGAAGTTTTTGGGCGCGGCTTGATTCAACTAAGATCGTTTCAATTGACGATGTGGCGCAGACCAAAGCCCAGATCATCGACGCTCGTTCGCCTACCCGTTTTCGTGGCGAAGAACCAGAGGCTCGCGCGGGTGTGAAGCCCGGCCACATTCTGGGTTCGAAAAATGTGCACTATGCGGGTCTTTTGCATAACAACGGAACCCTGCGTCATCCCAATGATCTTGCGGCGATTTTTAAGAAAGCAAAAGTGAACTTGGAAAAACCGATCGTGACCAGCTGCGGCTCTGGAGTGACGGCAGCGATCCTAACACTAGCGCTGACGGAGTTGGGTGCAACTGACCTTAAACTCTATGATGGGAGTTGGGCGGAATGGGGTGCGAGTGGGCGGGAGATTGCGACGGGGGGTTAGCCCCGCCTCGCGTTTGTCCGTAGCCAATTTGCAAGATCGAGTTCTGTAAACTCACTAGCCGCCACTCCTATGATCATGACAGCAATTTCAGCTTCATCAAATTCAACCTCGACGCCATTGATGCCCAAGAACACCACGGCAGCCAACGTTCCTGTGCGTTTATTGCCATCAATGAAGGGGTGGTTCTTTACAAGACCATGTCCATAGGCGGCGGCCAAGCGAAACACGTCTGCATCTGGTTCATAGACCAAAATGTTTTCGGGGCGCGCTAATGCGCTTTCTAAAAGCCCGCGATCACGCAAGCCGTCTGAGCCGCCAAAATGCGCAAGGGATTCACGGTGGAAGCCTTCCACCATGTCAATTGTCAACCAATTCATGATGGATCCCTATTCTGCCAGTTTCTTCATGGCATTTGGATATTTGCGCATAAAATTGCGCGCCACATCCATGGCCTTGTCGAAGTTTGCATCGTAAGGTGTGATTTCAAAGCCACGTGGCGTGCGCACGGCAAACACCTGATCGCCCTCGCCCAGACCTAAGTCTTTGGCTAAGTCCGACACAGTGAGAGTCAGAGAATTTCCAACTTTTCGTAATATGAGAGGCTTGTTCATAAGGCCTATGTATACGCAAATGTAAAATTATACAAGTGGTATAATTCTACCGCACCGGTGCCGCATACAAAATCCCACCCTTGCTCCACAACGCATTTAAGCCCCGGTCAATGGCGAGCTTTGATCCTTTTCCCAGATTGCGCTCGAAAATTTCGCCATAATTGCCACCAGCTTTAATGGCGCGCGCAGCCCATTCGGCATCGAGGCCCATGTCGGCCCCAAACGTGCCTTCAAGCCCGATCAGGCGGCGCACATCGGGCTTTTTGCTACTGGCTTTGGCATCATCGACGCCTGCCCCGCGCAGGCTCAACTCTTCTGCATTGATCAAGGCGGCCAATGTCCATCGCGCAATGTTGAACCATTGCTCGTCGCCCTGGCGTACCGCCGGGCCTAATGGTTCTTTCGAAATCACTTCAGGCAAAATAATATAATCATCCGGCTTGGCCAGTTTCAAACGCACAGCATAGAGCTGCGATTGGTCGGCTGAATAAGCATCGCATTTACCGCCTTCTTTGGCTTGGAAGGCTGTCACCAATTCATCAATCGTTCCGAAGGTGACGGGTGTGAAAGCCAGCGCCTTTTCGCGGAAGAAATCCTCGACATTGGCCTGTGTTGTTGTGCCAGAGAGGAAACAAATTGCCGCCTGCCCCAGATTGAAAACCGAATTTACGCCAATTGATTTTGGCACCAGAAAACTTTGCCCATCATGATAGCTGATGCCAACAAAGCGAAACGGCATTTTGGTTTCGCGTTCCATCGTCCACGTGGTGTTGCGCGCCAGAATATCCACAGCGCCGGATTTCAAACTTTCAAACCGGTCTTTAGTGGTGAGCGGCACATAATCCACTTTCTCGGCATCACCCAGAACAGCAGCGGCCACGGCGCGGCAATAATCCACATCAAACCCCGCCCACTTGCCATCATCGCCCTTGAGCGCAAAGCCGAGCAGACCCGCATTCACCCCACACAAAAGCTTGCCGCGTTTTTTTACGTCATCAAGTGTGGACGCCGAGGCGACGCTGAACATGGCGGCGAACAGAAATACGAAGGAGAGGATTTTGCGCATTGTGAGACGAATCCGATTCAGGTTGATGCAACAACTCTAGCTTTAACCAGAGGGGCTGCCAAGCTTTGAGATATGAGCGTTTATCGCCTCGACAGATGAATAGGTTGTGACGGGCCGCTTAAATGGTCTTGCGATCATAACCACTGGAATTCCGAGCTTCCGCGCCGCCGTGAGTTTGGTTTCTGTATCACTACTGCCAGCATTTTTAGAAACAAGATGGGTTATCTTGTGATCAAGCAACAAAGCAGTTTCGCTCGCTAAACTAAAGGGAGGGCGTTCGAGGATTAGGCTCCAAGTGGCGGGCAGTGGAACTGTTGTTGGTTCAATCATCCGCGCCACGCCAGATAAATCTTCGCGGGCAATAAAAGGCGCTATCTCTTTGCGGCCAATTGTGAGCATCACAGATGCCTTGATGGGAAGTGCGTCGACTGCGCGCTGGATATCTTCAACCTCAATGCAATTATCACCTGGCTTTGGTATCCAGGCTGGGCGCTCTAACCGCAGCAGCAAAATATCTCCTGCTGCTTCCGCCGCATTGGC
>CAXTKN010000238.1:0-3472 GCA_964244805.1 uncultured Aestuariivirga sp. | reverse complement strand
ATTCACGAACCCTGGATCAAACCCTTCTTCCGCTGCAACATGTGGCATGTGCGTGGTCGTGATCGTGACTTGCTATTCGATTCCGGTCTCGGCCATTTCAGTCTGCGAAGCCATATCAAACTGGTAAGCGAGCGCGAACTCACCTGCGTGGCCAGCCACACCCATTTCGATCACATTGGCTGCCACCATGAGTTTGGAAAATGCGCGGTTCACGCCGCCGAAGCAGAAATATTAATTGACCCCCGCAACGAACTCACTGCCGCTGATCGTTACGCCACAGAAGATATGTTCAATGCAATCCCCGAAGGCTGGGACACTAAAGCTTACCGTGTAAAGCCCGCAGAAATCGGCCGCTCGCTGCAACATGGCGATGTGATTGATCTCGGTAACCGCGCCTTCGAAGTGATCCACACGCCGGGACATTCGCCCGGCGGCATCGGTCTTTTTGAACACAAAACTGGAATATTTTTGTCAGGTGATGTGATCTATGATGGCCCATTGATTGATGATGCCTATCATTCAAACTTACCGGACTATTTGGGTAGCATGCAGCACCTGCGATCTTTACCAATCAGTATCGTCCATGGCGGCCATTTTCCGAGTTTTGGCAAAGTACGCTTTCAGCAATTGATCGATGACTATGTTGAAGGCAAACGCAAGCAGGGTTGCCATTTGGCTAGAGCATGATCAACTTTGGTTAAGGCAACACTCTATCGTCATCCCCGCGCAGGCGGGGACCCAACTTCCAAAAGCGTCAAATGCCACAAAGTTGGTTTCCCGCCTGCGCGGGAATGACGGAATTTTGGATGACTTGTTTTAATGTGGTAGGACTTTAAGCCTTATAAACCCGCCGCGCAAACGCAGCAAGCGCCAGCGTTGGCAAGATCATAAACACGGTTGCGGCACAAAGATGCGCCACTTCCTCAGCGCCGCCTCCAACCTGCGCCTCCTTCATTGAAAGCTGCCCCACCATCCAAGGCGGCAAAGTTTGGGCATGGTCAGAAGTCAAATAAACCGCAAAGATATATTCATTCCAACACATCAAAAATATGATGACACCTGTTGCGAGTAGGCTAACTTTCAACATCGGTAACAAAACTTCAAAATAGATTTTAAACTGTGAGGCACCATCTAATTGCGCAGCCTCTTCTTGTTCAGTCGCTTTGGTGCCTATGGCAGGGTGCAGCAACCAGATAGCAATGGGCAGATTAACGGCCACATAAATCGCGATCAGAGCAAAAATACTATCGAGCATTTGGGTAGCTGAAGCCACGAGATAGAGCGGCAACGCAACAATGACTGGGGGCAAGATGCGTGTTGCCAGAATGATGCTGATGATATTGAAACCCAAAAATGAGTTGGTGCGCCTGAACCGCGACAGACCATAAAGCAACATTGTGCCCGTCAGCAGCGTGAGCAATGTAGCGGAGCTGGCAATGAACAAAGAGTTCCAAAACTTCGCCACCAAGTTTTCCGCATGGTCAAACAGAATGAACCGCCAAGCATCAAGCGACGGTGAAAAATCGATAAAAGGCAAATATTTAGGTAGTCCGTCAATATCAGTCACGGATTTGATCGACGTGATCGCCACCCAATAAATAGGGAAAACACAGACCAAAACCCAAAACCAAAGCACAAAATAAGCGGCGACTTTCTGCCACTTCGTTTGTCTCATGTCCTTTTCAAGCCGCGGCAACTGAACGTCTCCAGTGATATTAGGAAGGCTAGAGCAGCTAAATCTAAATTGTAACCCTCAGTCGCCACTGCCTAAATTATCACCATGGATTTTTAGTGCCAAAAGATTTTTTAAAAGACAGCATTGCCAAACTGTTATTTCAGTGCATATTCTATCTATCCGGTTACTGGCGCACGGGACGACCAAAAAAGAAGCCAGACGAATGGAAACGTAAAACCAAGTGCGACACCCATAAAGGGGTCGCCACAACGGGAGGAAAACCAATGAAGTTAGGAAAGCTCTTGACCAGCATGCTTGTGGGCGGAACGGCAATTGCCGGACTTGCCGCAACAGCACAGGCTGGCGAATTTGACGGTGTAACCGTCAACATTCTCACACGCCCAGGCCCCGTAATTGCAGGCCCGCTGAAGGATCGTGGCGTAGACTTTGAAAAGGCAACTGGCGCCAAGATTGTCGTTACGGAAGTGCCATTTGCTGAAATTTTCCCAAAAGTTCAGAATGATTGGACAACCGGCACCAACTCAATTGATGCCGCTGTGTTCGCAGCTGGTTGGGGCGTGGAACTTGATTCAGCTGGCCTGCTCGAAGACCTCGATCCATATGTTGCCAAGGATACCAAGATCGACGTTGCAGACATCGCGCCCTATTTCCGTGATTTCGGAATGAAAATCGGCGGCAAGTTTAAGCTCATCCAACTCGATGGCGACTTCCAGATGGTTTACTACCGCAAGGACGTATTGGAAAAGGCTGGTTTGAAGCCACCCCAGACATGGGAAGATTATATTGCAATTGCCAAGGCCATTAACGGCCAAGACATGAACGGCGATGGCAAACCAGATTATGGTTCTTGCATTTTCAAGAAGCGTAATGCCCAGTCATACTTCGCCATCCAAACTATCGCTGCGCCAATCGTGCAAACACAAGGCACCGCGCAAGGCTTCCATTTTGATAATGCTACGATGAAGCCAATGATCAACAACGAAGGCTGGAAAAAAGCTTTTGAACTTTACAAAGAAACCACAAAATATGGTCCTCCTGAAGAGCTCAACATGGACATCGGTGATACCCGTGGTCTGTTCAAGGCTGGCCGTTGCGGCTTGCTGATTGAGTGGGGCGATCCAGGCACATTGCAGCTTGATCCTGATGCAGCCAAAGTGAAAAACTTGATATTCGCTGTGGGTGCCGTTGGTTCAAAAGAAGTGCTTGATCGCAAAACTGGCAAGCTTGTTCCTGTATCAAAGGAAAGTGCTCCATTTGCGGTTGACGGCATTAACTATGCTCCATTCTCGGCCTTCGGTGGCTGGGCAGGCGCAATCAATGCCAAGGCTGATCAAAAGAAGAAGGATGCTGCTTATGCTTTCCTATCTTACATGAACCAGTCTGCCCAATCGAGCGTGGACGTGACCGTGGGTGCTACAGGCTATAATCCTTACCGCTTGTCGCAGCTCAAGGATACGGCATTCTGGACTAAAGCTGGCATGACTGAAGATTTGGCCAAAAACTATATGGGCGCAATCAACGGTGCCATTAACAACCCCAACATGGCCTCGGATATGAAAATCCCAGGTGCGCAACAATATACCTCAGTTGTTTTGGATACTGAACTTGCCCGCTACATGGCTGGCGAAATCACAGTGGATGAAGCGCTGAAGAATATTGATGCAGGCTGGGAAAAAATCACCGAAGATTTTGGTCGTGATAAGCAAATTGCGTCTCAAGCTCTGGCGCTTGGCCCAAGCAAGTAATAGATAGTTGAATTAGAGCAGGGCGGTGAAA
>CAXTKN010000237.1:0-3490 GCA_964244805.1 uncultured Aestuariivirga sp. | reverse complement strand
TAGAAATTTACGTTTTGGTTTGAAAACTCCACCCACGAGCAAATTTTTCAAATCTATTTTTTCTTTAGCTCGTTCAATCGGCACGGCCTCAGTTACGACTTGATAGACATGAGCCTCGGGGCGATTTTCAAGCATTTCACGGATGGGTGCGGGCAATTTCTTCCAGCGGTCAGCAAATTCAGATTGGCTGGGTTCAATAATAACAAAATGCGCACGGACGATAGCCAACCCCGCACTTTCATAGAGCGCTTCTATGTTGTGCAAGCCAAAAAATCTTATATGCGTTTTATCAAGCAATCCCCATTCTCGGTAATCAATATTACCATCAAGAAAATTCATCACCACGGTGCTGTGTCCAGCATGGGGCAAGGACAATATAATGCTTCCATTGTCATTCAATAGCGAAGACATATTTTTAAGAACTGTCCACGGGTCGTAAAGATGCTCTAAAACATCAGTTGCCACAACATGATCAAACTTTCCTTCGCCACTCAGAGAATCTGACCAATTGGGCGTATTGATATCGAGCGAGAAAACTTTTTTGCAGAATTTTTCGAGTTTTTTGACTGATAATGGGTTTAATTCAACTGCCGTAACTTCACATTCATTGCCATTAACAAAATGCTTGGTAATAGCACCGCTTCCAGCCCCGACATCCAAAACACGACTTCGAGGCTTTACAAATTCAATTGCCGCAGCTGCTGCTGAACCATCATTTTTGAAAACGGAATAGGAATAATCCTTAAATTTATTAAGGTCAGGCACAGTCGATTTTTTCATGAATCATCCCCAGTTTCACGACATTGCTTCTACCAAAGATTACTTTGAAGTCCAACCACAACCTTTCTCAAGCCGCCTCGCTCACCACTTTCATCCCCAGCGCGGCCAAATACAAATCAATCATCGCTTCTTCTTCAGAGCGCTCATGCGGCTCTTTTTTGCGGAGTGAAATCACCTTGCGCAAAATCTTGATATCAAAACCATTGCCCTTGGCTTCGGCGTAAACTTCTTTGATGTCGGCGGCGATGGTTTTCTTTTCTTCTTCGAGGCGCTCAATGCGCTCGACGATAGTCTTGAGCTGTCCTTCAGCGAAATTCGATTTGGTAATGTCAGCCACGTAAGTCTCCGATGGTTAAATTTAATGTGATGGGGTTTTGATTGTTTGGGTGGGGCCAGATTGATGTTTGGCCTTCCACTCATCATAGGGCATGCCGTAGACATGGTGGCGGGCATCGTCTTTCGTCAAGGCAACGCCCTGCGCCTTGGCCGCATCTTCCAGCCAGTTCGATAGGCAATTGCGACAAAAACCTGCGAGATTCATGAGGTCTAAGTTCTGCACATCCTCACGTCCACGCAAATGCGTAATCAGCCGCCGAAAGGCAGCAGCTTCAAGCTCGGTTCTGGTCTCGTCATCAAGGGCCATTTGGCAAAATCCTGTTTCGCCTTACATAGGCGTAACATGACGCCACGCCAATCACAGTTTCACGCAATCCACAACCCGAAACACTTGTACCCGCCACCATATTGCCCTAGTTCTATGCCGATTTGAATGATTTGAAACGGCAAGTGGAGGAGGCGGCATGACGCGTAATTTCTGGGCAGGACTAGGGGCATTATTGCTCTTGAGTGCCGCCGGAACCCCTGCAAAAGCTGATCTCAAGCTGTGCAATAACACCGCCAGCCGCGTGGGCGTGGCCATTGCTTATAAAGATAAAGAAGGCTGGGCCTCAGAGGGCTGGTGGACAGTAAAACCCCAAGAATGCCTTCCCCTCATCAAGGGTGCTTTGGTATCGCGTTATTTTTATGTTTATGCAGTGGATAATGAAAAAGGCGGCTCTTGGGGCGGTAAATCCCAAATCTGCATTCGTGATAAAATATTCACAATTCGCGGCATTGATCAATGCACTGAGCGCGGATTTCAAAAACAAGGTTTCTTCGAAGTTGATACCGGCGAAGAATCTGATTGGACAGTTTCGCTGTCGGGCGACAAAACAACACAAGGTCAATAATTTTGCATAGAAAACGTAAAGTCAAAATCCTGGCAACTCTGGGGCCGGCGTCCAATTCACTTGAGATGATCGAAAAACTGTTCATTGCTGGTGTGGATGTGTTCCGCATCAATATGAGCCATACGGATCATGCAATGTTAAAGCAGCTGCACGGATTTATCCGCGCTGTAGAAGAAAAAGTGAAGCGCCCGATTGGCATTCTCGCCGATCTGCAAGGCCCAAAAATCCGCATCGGTACATTCGCAGATAAAGAAGTGAAACTTACTGCGGGCGAGGCTTTTGCCTTTGATACTGATATTACGCCGGGCGATGCCACGCGCGTATATTTGCCTCATCCAGAGATTTTCGCAGGCGCCAAAGCAGGCGACAGCTTGCTTTTGAATGACGGTCGTTTGCGTGTGGAAATCACCAAGGCTTCACCCACACGCCTTGATACCAAAATCATCTATGGTGGCATGCTGTCCAACCGCAAGGGTGTGAACCTGCCAGATACTTTGCTGGCCATCCCCGCCCTCACTGAAAAAGACCGTGCTGATTTGGAAGCGGCCGCCAGCTTGGGCGTGGATTGGATCGCACTGTCCTTCGTGCAACGCGCCGAAGACGTGGCTGAAGCCCAACGCCTTGTAAAGGGTCGCGCTGGCGTCATGGCCAAGATTGAAAAGCCATCCGCACTTCCAGTGCTCGATGAGATTTTAAAAATTTCCGATGGCCTGATGGTGGCGCGCGGCGATTTGGGCGTTGAGCTTCCACTGGAAACCGTGCCTGCCCGTCAAAAGCAGATCACCCGAATGGCCCGCCGTTATGGCAAGCCAGTGGTTGTGGCAACCCAGATGCTTGAATCAATGATCACTGAGCCCGTTCCAACCCGTGCTGAAGTGTCTGACGTGGCAACTGCGGTTTATGAAGGCGCAGACGCGGTTATGCTATCTGCCGAAAGTGCCTCGGGGGCATGGCCAGAGAAAACTGTCCAGACCATGGATAAGATCGCCCAATCTGCCGAGAACGATCAATATTACGGCAGCATTATCCACTCACAACGCACTGAACCCGGCGCTACGGCGGCTGATGCGATTTCAGCCGCAGCTCGGCAAATTGCCGAGACGCTGAATGTGCCCGCTATTGTTTGCTACACAGGATCCGGTTCCACCGGCGCTCGCGTGGCCCGCGAACGGCCCAGCATGCCGATCTTGGCACTGACCCCGATCATCAACACAGCGCGCCGCTTAGCTCTCACCTGGGGCACCCATGCTGTATTGGTTGAGGATGCAAAATCTTTAGATGAAATGTTTGCTAACGCCGGCAAAATTGCGTTTGACGAAGGCTTTGCCAAATCCGGTGAACGTATCCTCATCACCGCAGGCGTTCCCATCGGCGCACCAGGCACCACCAACATGCTCCGCATCGCCACCATCGGCCCGGGCGGCAAGGGCGTTTAATTGCGATGTCTGATGCTGCGCAGAAGTGGGCGATTGTTACGCCCA
>CAXTKN010000236.1:0-3539 GCA_964244805.1 uncultured Aestuariivirga sp. | reverse complement strand
ATTTCAGTCATAGACTGAAAGTGGCGAGCCACCATGGGCCGTGGGAACTGACGATCCCTGGTCCCTACTTACGTAGGTGGGCGCCGTTTGAATCAGACCACGGTCTGGCTCAGGGACAGCTCCCAAGATGATCGATTATAGGCCCTGGGAAAAATGGTTCCACACGCACCGAGCAGCATCGCCGTTCCCTATGTAGGAGTTCCGATGTGAAAAGTCCACCTGTCAGCGAGCTGTCATGTCGCCACGGCTAGTCAAACGCCACGGCCAACCGATTTGGCCGATCAATGGAGTTAACCGAATGAACCGTTCAATCATCATCGCTGCCTGTGCCATTCTTATGGCCAGCTCGTCATTTGCTGCAACTGTTGCAAAGCCAGCTTGCGCCACCGATAAAACCAAATTTCAGCCACAAGCCGCGTTGATCGCCAAGCTCAAGCTCGAAGGCATCACCGTTTCCAAGATTAAGGTCGAAAAAGGTTGCTACGAAACTTACGCAGTAGACGCAAAAGGCAAAAAAGCCAATGCAGCTTACAATGCTGAAACATTTGAAATGCTCGACAATGCCGAAGCTGGCGAACAATAATATCCAAATCTCAGACGCGCATGGGGGCGTGCGCGTCTGGGACCCTCTGGTACGGATTTTCCATTGGAGTCTCGTGGCCAGTTTCGCCACGGCTTGGTTCACATCAACGTCGCGGGATGAAACCCACCAATGGATCGGCTTGATCGCGGCGGCCCTCATCGCATTCAGATTGCTATGGGGCTTTGTCGGCTCGCCCTACGCGCGCTTTGCCCAATTCATCCGAAATCCGCGCGTCGTTTTCAACTATATCATCGACATACTCAAAAACCGTGAAGCCAGATACATAGGCCACAACCCCGCTGGCGGCATGATGGTGCTGGCGCTTTTGTTCGGCGTGGCAGGCACGGCCCTCACCGGCTATCTGATGACCACCGATGCCTGGTACGGCGAAGACTCCATGCAAATCACGCATTCAGTTTTTGCATATGGTGTGGTGTTATTGCTACTAGGCCACATCGGCGGCGTGATCTTTGCAAGTATCCGCCACCGAGAAAATTTGGTGAGAGCAATGATGACGGGCAAAAAGAAAGCCCCGGAAGTCAGCGACGTGGCATAGGGGTTAAACCCAAACTACCAAATCCAACAATCAGAACCAATTGTTGTTTTCAAAAAAGGCCGCCTACTTTCCCTCGCCCCATCGGGGAGAGGGTTGGGGCCCATGCGCAGCATGGGAGGGCGAGGGGCCTTGCCGCGCACTCTGACTCAAGAGTTTATTGCGAAAAGATAAACGCACAACATTCAAAAGCAGTTGAAATGGGAGTAATGATGTATCTAACGAAATCAACAACATGAACTTCATTCAATAAATTAAATGCACTGTCACTGCAACCCACTTATACCGAGTGTGTGGCACAAGGAAAACTTGGTGAGCGCAATTGTTACGGGCACTAAGAAATCCCCTTATGTCGGCGACGTGGGCTAAACGAAAGCACGATTATCTATGCAACAGGTACCGCTTTTACTGGACGAAAAGATTCTGACGCAATAAATCCAGCATCGCATGCTTGTTGATAAAGATTTTGACACAAGTCTGGTCGCATTTTGTAACAAAGAAAAAGAACATCGCGTGGACTAAAGATATGACTTCTGGGTCGCAAAAATATACTAAGCTTCGTTCCAATCAAATGTCGCCCGATGGTCTTATCAAATCTGATTGCAATATAGCTCATTTTGACATTAGGCAGCTGTTTTGAATGAACGCATTTGGCTTGAATGCTCTCAACATTCGCCCAACTCGTCTCCCGCATTCCACTTATGCCCCCTAACAGGATGTAATGTGAACCCAAAATCGTGTAGGGCGACTTCCTGAACAAGAGAGTTAAATTGAAAATTACGGCAAGGCCCAAAAATGTTCCCACTCCGTAAAATATAAATTTCAGCAATGATGCCGGAAGCATAAATAGGATTGCATAGGGCGATCCGGTCGCTAATGGACTACGCGGCTTGAAGCTGAATCCACCGAAGCTATTTGTGTGATCAGTTGCTTGCCAACCAAGAAAAAAATAGAGAGCTGTGAGACCAGCAACAACAAACACGCCCTTTAAGAGGGCACTTCTATCGCGCTCAATTATGATAGTTTTTGGATGCATAACGCATCGTTAGTGTTGATTTTTAAACGTCCGATTAAAAATCCTGTCAGAATAGATCAAAATGGATCGTGGTTAAAATCTAATAACTCGGCGACTCGAACGCCAGCAGTGAACATTCGCCACCACTGCTACCCCCCCGCAGCCTTCGCCATAGCTTCAAGCCGCGCCGCTGCTAAATCCAGCTGCGTCGTCAAATTAGTCTCTAACGTCTTCATCTGCGTTTGCACCAAATTGCGACTTTCACGCAGGCCCTGCACCTGTTCTTCAAGCGCTTCGATCTTGTGAATAGACTCGCTCAAACGATCGGCCACCATCAAGCCGCTCATCACCAGCAAGCGAATATCGCCGATCGAACCAACGCTGGATTTAATGCGCGTCACTTCCGCATCAAGCAATGTTGCAAGTTCGCGCAGATGGTCTTCCTCGCCATCGGGGCATTGCATGGTGTAGGGGCGGTCAGCAACTGTGACGACAACATTGGCCATTGTGCCTAAGCCCCACTATTCGAGTGAAGCACAGAGCGAATGCGCCCCATGGCCGTATCAATCTTACCCGCAGCTTGCTTCGACGTATCCACCAGTTCAGCAGCCTTCACACGCACCAAATCTAATTCCTTATTGAGACGCTGTTGGTCGCGCTGAATGCTCGCAGCTTCGCCTTCCAACGCTTTTAAACGGCTGGTCTCTTCGGTATTGCTCTTCATCACCACTTCAAATTGGCCCAAGGCCTTTTCAAAGCGCGCGAATGCTGCATCTAATTTATTGACTTCGGTCATATTTGCCCCTCGTAACAACCGACTCCATTTCTAGTAAATTCCCTTTTAGCACAACTCTTTGCCCCGCATAACTGATTCTTTAGGCCAGCAAAACCCATTAAGCCCGAATAATAAAACGAGCAAATCCGGCAATTGACAGCGCCGTTGCCAGTGTTATCAAAGCTTTCGAACTTTAATTCTGCTGGTTAGGAATCACGAAAATGTCTGATGCACACACCGTTTCCCCCCGTATTATGGCCAATGCCATCCGAGCACTTTCGATGGATGCCGTGCAAAAGGCAAATTCCGGCCACCCCGGCCTGCCCATGGGGGCTGCCGATGTGGCAACAGCGCTTTATACAGATATTTTGAAGTTTGATGCGTCCGCCCCGCATTGGCCAGATCGTGATCGGTTTATTCTGTCGGCGGGTCATGGCTCGATGCTGCTTTATTCGATTTTGCATCTGACCGGTTACAAAGACATGACCATGGAGCAGATCAAGAATTTCCGCCAATGGGGCTCCATCACCGCAGGCCACCCTGAATATGGCCACGCCACGGGCATTGAAACAACAACCGGCCCCTTAGGCCAAGGCATTTCCAACGCGGTGGG
>CAXTKN010000235.1:0-3551 GCA_964244805.1 uncultured Aestuariivirga sp. | reverse complement strand
GTCTCAGTCGTCAAATCTTTGCGGTTCAAATCCAAAACTTTCAAAAGTTGCAATCATGTGATCAGGCAGCGGTGCAGTCACATCCACAACACCCTCGCGTGGATGCGGAAACATAATGCGCCGCGCATGGAGGTGTAAACGCTTGGCTATACCGTCAGGCACATCCACATCGCCGCCATATTTGTTATCACCTAATATCGGCGTACCAATATGGTTCATATGAGCGCGCAACTGATGTTGCCGACCAGTCAGCGGCTTTAATGAAACCCAAGCCGCCAGCTTAGTTTTATCCAACACAGAATATTGCGTGACAGCGGATTTTTCATCTTCCTCTTCGCCTTCGCGTGAAGCGCGCATGCGGTCGCCATCTTCACCACGGGCTTTAATCAGCGCCACATCAATCTTGCCCTGCGCGGGTGAAGGCACACCTTTCACCACCGCCCAATAGGTTTTCTTCACAATGCGTGTAGCAAATAGCTTGCCCAAAGCCGCAGCCACTGCTCGCCGCTTAGCAATCACGATAATACCCGATGTATCGCGGTCGAGGCGATGCACCAGCAAAGGCCGCTCGCCCAGTTCCTTGCCAAGCCCCATGAGCAATCCATCGAGATGAATATGGGTTTTAGTGCCCCCCTGCACCGCAAAACCAGATGGCTTGTTCAGCACGAATAAATCTTTGTCCTCATGCAACACCATGCTCATGAACAAACGCCGCTCTGCGTCGGTCAGCGGAGTTACGTCTTCTTTGGGAACATCTGCTGGCCTTTTATCAAAGGCCAAAGGCGGCACCCGAATATCCATGCCACTGGCCAATCTATGATTTGGTTTCACACGACCAGCCCCAACGCGCACTTGGCCTGTGCGTGTGAGTTTATTGAGGTAAGCAAAATTCACCTGCGGGAAATGGACTTTGAACCAACGGTCAAGCCGCATGCCATCTTCATCGGCCGAGACTTCATAGCGCTTAACTTCGACACTCATGCGACAAGCGCCCGCGAAACCATAAAGCCGCCAAACACTGCTAAAATGGATAACCCAACAGAGGCCAAAGTATAAACCAGCGCCGCCGAATTTTCGCCACGTTGCATCAAGCCGAACACATCAAGCGAGAACGCCGAAAAAGTAGTGAAGCCACCCAGAACACCCGTGGTCAAGAACAACCGCAAATCCGGTTGATCAATAAATTTTTCTGCTAAAAACGCGGCGATCAAACCCATGATAAAACTGCCCACCACATTCACTGTTAATGTGGCCCACGGAAAACCCGTTCCAAGCAAGCGCGGTGCAGCAAGATTCACTCCAAAGCGCAAAATCGAACCAATGGCCCCGCCCAGCGCGACCCAGAGGAAACTTGCCATTAGAGCCAGCCCTTATGCCGGAAATACCATAGCGGAACGATGGCCGATAAGATCATCAGCACAATCGCATAAGGATAACCCAAAGCCCAATCCAATTCCGGCATTGCCTTGAAATTCATCCCATAGAGCGAAGCCACGAGCGTGGGCGGCAGGAACACCACCGACGCAATCGAGAAAATTTTTATGATTCCGTTTTGCTCAATTGAAATCATGCCAAGCACGGCATCGAGCAAGAAGCTGATCTTGCCGGTCAAATAGCCTGCATGTTCGGAGAGCGATGCAATATCGCGCTGAACCACTTTCAATCGCGCCTTGTTCTCGCGTGTTTCTTTTGTTTCAGCTTTTTCCTTTGGAACTTTAGCGGCTACACCTTCAACGACAACAACTTTGCCCTTTTTGGTTTGATCAAGGACAGCCTGCATGTAAGCCACCATGCGGCCCACAGACACCAAGCTCTCGCGCATCTTGGAGGTAAAATCTCCCTCCTCGCCAACTTTTCCCAGCAACGCCTCTAAATTCTTTGGCTTCTTGCGGCGCGGCGTGCCATCACGCTTGCGGATAAAACTCGTGTCGAAAACATGGCGCGATGTGTCGTCAACAATTGCACCCACGCGCTCTAAATGATCGGCAGCGCGGTCAATCACCGCTTCGAGCAAACTGATCATGACACCCCAGCCCGTCATGGCTGTGGCTTGTGGCTTCATGGCCTGGCGCACATAGACTGGGAAGGCTTGGGGATGGTGATATCTCACAGTGATCAATTTTGTGCCATGAATGATGAAAGTTACAGGCGAAGATTCCGGTCTGTCGTCTTCGCCGCGCCTGATCAAATTTGCAGTCATAAATGCAGTACCATCGTCTTGGTACAAGCGACTCGACGCTTCAATCTCTTCGAGCTCGCCGCGCGTTGGAATATCGATACCTAATGCAGATTCAACAGCTTTTTCTTCCTCAGCTGTCGGTGATACCAAATCAATCCAAACAGCTTTGTTAATTGCGCTCACATTCAGAACATCTGAATGTTCAACAAGGCAGTCTTTTTCTGTACCGTAAAGTGCAAGCATGGCATGTGCATATCAAGGCCAAACGCATCTGGCCACCGGAATTTGTCTGTGATAACTAGTTCGTGCCAAATGTTCGCATTTATAGTGCTGAGCGCCAGATATTCACCAAGTCTTATAAACTATGGACGTTGATTGAAATAGACAATTTGACATGGTCGGGAATCGTGATTGAATTTGGCTGAACGAGTGCAAAACAACATTGCGTAAGTTTTAGCATCAGTGGGAGTTAGTCGACCCGCTAGCCCGCAATGAGTATTTGGATCTTCGATTGCAGCTCCACCCGTTGTCGCAATGGCCCGAAAATTAGATCGCGTGCGTAGCATCTCATATTTCATCTGAACACATGTTTTGTGAGTTGCAGCGGTCGCTGGCACTGTTGCCAATGGCACGACCCCAAGAAATGAAAAAGCCAAAATTGCCATAAAAAAATTCGATTTCAAATTATTACTAAAAACCATGATTGCCCCTTGTGCCGCTATTAGGCAGTCTAAGATTCACCACATTAATGAAGCATTAATGACCGAAAGTTAATCGCGTATCACCCCCATCTTTCACAACTAGATGAACAAAATATTCCACAGGCCTTGATCAAACTATGGCTTAGAGGCAATAGCCAACTCATGACCAAACCAATTCATGTGATCGGCGGTGGCATGGCAGGCTGCGAGGCGGCTTGGGCTGCTGCCAATGCAGGCGTGCCCGTGATCCTCCACGAAATGCGCCCGCATGTTCAAACTGACGTGCACAAAACAACAGACTTGGCTGAACTTGTTTGTTCCAATTCATTCCGTTCAGACGATAAGGACAATAACGCCGTTGGCCTTCTCCATGAAGAAATGCGCCTTGCCGGATCGCTGATGATGGCCGTGGCCGAAAACCACAAAGTGCCCGCCGGAGGCGCGCTGGCGGTAGACCGTGATGGCTTTTCCGCCGAGATGACCAAGCGCATTGAGGCGCACCCGTTGATCACTGTCGAGCGCGGTGAGATTGATGGTCTGCCACCTGAAGATTGGGACAATGTGATTATCGCGACGGGCCCACTCACCTCCGAGAGTCTCGCGAAAGCCATACAAACCAAAACTGGCGATGAGGGACTAGCTTTCTTTGATGCCATTGCTCCAATCATCCA
>CAXTKN010000234.1:0-3571 GCA_964244805.1 uncultured Aestuariivirga sp. | reverse complement strand
GACCCTTGGTTTCAGCTTTGCGCACGATTGGCGTGATCAAGCCACCGGGGATCGAAACGGCAACACCTACATCAGCGTGGTGGTGTTTCACCATGTTGTTTTCTGTCCAGCTTACATTGGCATCTGGCACTTTGATCAGCGCCATGGCCATCGCCTTGATCACGAAGTCATTGACGGAAACTTTCCACGCCGGCTTGCCGTCTTTATCTTTCGGCGCTTGCAGATTCAGCCGCTCACGGAGGGACAATAAGTTCTCCAGTGAAATATCAACGGTCACATAGAAATGCGGAACGGTTTGTTTGGATTCTGTGAGGCGGCGCGCGATGGTCTTGCGCATGCCATCATGTGGAACCAGATCGTATGAACCATCGTCGAATAATTTAAGAACTGAAGCTTCAGAGGGGGTCGATGCGGCCACGTTCGCCCCCGAACTTGTGGCCGCACCTCGCGCGCCGACTGTTGATTGGGGAGCAGCCAGCGCCGTCTCGATATCTTTCGCGACTATACGACCATACGGGCCGGAACCGGAAACGGATTGCAAACTGATGCTTTTTTGTGCAGCAAGGCGGCGGGCGAGCGGCGTGGCAAAGAGGCGAGACCCCTCATCCGCCCTGCGGGCACCTTCTCCCTCAAGGGGAGAAGGAAGAGATTTGGCAACTATCTGACCTTCTCCCCTTGAGGGAGAAGGTGGCGCGACAGCGCCGGATGAGGGGTTAGCCGCCACATCACTCAACTTCTCACCCTCGCCCAAAATCACAGCAATCGGCGCATTCACCAACACATCTTCCGTGCCTTCTGTCACAATAATCCTGCCCAATGTGCCTTCATCAATGGCCTCAATTTCCATTGTGGCTTTATCGGTTTCGATTTCGGCCAGCACATCACCGGACTTAACCTTGTCGCCCTCTTTCTTGAGCCATTTGGCAAGCTTGCCCTTTTCCATGGTGGGCGAAAGAGCGGGCATGAGGATGGTGACGGGCATGGGTTTTGCCTCTCGTTACTTGTTGTTCAGAACCGAGCTTTGGGCAGCGGCCTTGGCCAGATCTTCGGTCAAAGCTTTGCGAATAGCATCAAGATTGGCAGACACTGTGCCGTGGCCCATTTCTGCGCAAGCGCCTGCCACTTGTTGGGCAATGCCAGCTAATGCATGACCCCACACATCAGGTTTGCCAAATGCCATGGCGTGCAATGACAGGCTGAGTTGGCCTTTGGTAATCCAAACACGGGCAATTTCGCCAGCGCCTGAATCATGAAACACTTCATGCGGCGGTTGAAGTTGATGGGGATGGCTTTCGTGGGAATGGTCGTGATGGTGGTGATCGTGGTCAGACATAGAGAACTCCTTTTACGGCGGCCACAACATCATCAACATTGGGCAGCGCCAGTTTTTCTAGATTAGCGGCATAAGGCATTGGCACGTCTTTGCCAGCAACGCGGGCAACGGGTGCGTCGAGGTAATCAAAAGCATGCGTCATAATTTCGGCAGCGATTTCGGAGGTGACTGAGAAGCGCGGGAAGCCTTCTTCCACGCACACACAGCGATTGGTTTTCTTGACACTCTCAACAACGGTTTCAATATCCATGGGGCGAATGGTGCGCAGATCGATCACTTCGCATTCAATGCCTTCAGCGGCCAATTTCTCAGCAGCAGCCAATGCGTATGTCATGCCGATACTGAAAGATACGATTGTCACATGATGGCCAGCGCGAGCGACACGGGCTTTGCCAATGGGCACAACCCAATCATCCAAATTCGGCACTTCAAAGGATTTGCCGTAAAGAATTTCGTTTTCGAGGAAGATGATGGGGTTCGGATCGCGGATGGCGGCTTTCATTAGTCCCTTAGCATCGGCGGCACTATAGGGTGCTATGACTTTGAGGCCGGGGATTTGTGAATACCACGCCGTATAGTCTTGGCTGTGTTGCGCGCCCACACGAGCTGCTGCACCATTTGGCCCCCGGAACACAATGGGGCAACCCATTTGCCCGCCGGACATATAAAGTGTTTTGGCGGCGGAGTTGATGATGTGGTCAATGGCCTGCATGGCGAAGTTGAAGGTCATGAATTCAACGATCGGTTTGAGGCCAGCAAATGCTGCACCGGTGGCAATGCCGGTGAAGCCATGCTCGGTGATTGGCGTGTCGAGAACGCGCTCAGGGCCAAATTCATCGAGCATGCCTTGGCTGATTTTATAAGCACCTTGGTACTGGCCCACTTCTTCACCCATCAAGAACACATCCTTGTCGCGGCGCATTTCTTCGGACATCGCAGATCGCAAGGCTTCGCGAACTGTCATGGTGATCATTTCGGTGCCAGCGGGGATTTCAGGGTCGGTGAGCGTAGCTCTCCCCTCATCCGCCCTTCGGGCACCTTCTCCCTCAAGGGGAGAAGGGGATAACTTAACTACGCTTCCTTCTCCCCTTGAGGGAGAAGGTGGCGCACTTGCGCCGGATGAGGGGAGAGCTGCGACAACCGAAGCCTCGCCAATCACCGCAATCGGAGCATTGACCTTAACACCCTCAGTGCCTTCCGGAACCATAATCGCCGTCAGCACACCTTCATCGATAGCTTCAATTTCCATCGTGGCTTTATCAGTCTCAATCTCGGCCAAAACATCGCCAGACTTTATTTGATCACCGACTTTCTTAAGCCATTTCGAAAGCTTGCCCTCTTCCATAGTGGGCGACAGTGCGGGCATGAGGATGGTTGGCATAGGGTTTAAGGCCTTTAAGTGGAAGGTTGGTCAAAGGGCCAGAGAAGGCCGAGGTTGAAAGTGAGAGATTCGAATGGTGGGGCTGAGACGGTTTCTTGATCTTTGAATACATGGGTCTGCAACCAAGCTTTATTTTGTCGCTCGTAGACTTCAAGTAATTTTGCAATTGGATTCACGTGCCATACGTGGCCCACACTGTAGGTCGCATAAATTCTTTGCTTATCTGAACGATCATATTTCTCGGTCGATGGTGAAAGCACTTCACACAACCAATCCGGAGAAGTTTCAATCCAAGCCTTTTCAGCTATTCCAGAAGTGCGTTCCCTGCGCCAACCAGCAATATCTGGAACAACAACATGTGGTCCAAAGTGTAACTCGGGCTCGACAATAAATATCCATTCACTCGGCCCACCATTTCCAAACTGGAAACGCTGTGTAACCAAACTGCCAACTGACATTGCCGCAACACCATGCCGTGGAGAAGGCCTTGGATGTGTCACCAAACTGCCAAATAAAATCTCACCCACCATATTAGGCGGCAAGGCCTCAATATCGGCATAGGTAGCGGGAATTTTTTGGGCGATGGTCATTATTCGAGTTTGTAACTCTTAAGCCACTTTGTAAATGTCAGTATAAAGTTCAGATGCATCGGGTTGCGCATCTGCAACTGCAAAATCCGCAGCCGCTGTAACAATCTCGCGAATATCCGCATCCATTTTTTTCAAATCATCTTCCGAAGCGCGATTGGATTTCAGTAGCCGGGCTTTCACCTGTTCAATGGGATCATGCTCCTCGCGCATTTTCTGCACTTCTTCTTTGCTCCGATATTTCGCAGGGTCAGACATGGAGTGGCCGCG